>JAGLKG010000527.1 GCA_023141835.1 Maribacter sp.
ATGACATTGTGGAAGGAAAGCCATTATTCGGAATGGATATGAAAAAAGAGGGCACTGTAATTGCCATGATCACACACCCTCCGGCTTTTGGAATGAGGCCAAAATCTGTGGACGACAGTGCTGCTAGGGCCATTCCGGGAATCAAGGACGTATTTACGATAACGGCCTTTCCGGAGGATATCAAAACAGGTTGGTCTGGCAATAATGCATTTCCTGAGCTTGTGGTGGTCACCGGAGAAAGTACCTGGAATGTTATGAAGGCAAAAAAGGCCTTGAAGATTGAATGGGAAACGGTTACACCTGGTGAAAATACCGAAGATCACATTGCGGAGATGGAAAAGCAAATCAGCGGTAAAATGACGAAGCCGGACAGGATTGATGGGAATCCGGAAGCCGCTTTTAGGAAAGCTGCCAAAGTGATTGAACGCACCTATTCAGCTCCCTTCCTGCCACACAATACTATGGAGCCAATGAATTTCTACGCCAATGTTACCGGTGATAAAATTGAAATGGAGGGCCCGACACAAACACCCCAAAGGTTACGTGATACAACCGCCCAGATCATGGGTATTCCAGAAGAGAATATCACAGTGAATATCCTTCGTGCAGGTGGAGGTTTCGGACGTAGGCTATATGGTCATTATGGCGTGGAAGCGGCTGTGATTTCAAAGAAAATCAACGCTCCGGTCCAACTTATATACACACGTGAAGACGACATGACCCAAGGGACATACCGTCCTGATTATCGGGTTAGATATAAAGCAGGTATTGACGCCGACAACAACCTAATTGCCTTGACTGTTTCAGGAACAGGTACCAATGGTGGACCAGTGGTAAGCAACCGGTTTCCTGCAGGCGCAATAGACAACTATGCGGCGAAAAACTACCGATTGAAATCTAATATATCTACTGGTGCCTGGCGGGCTCCACGGTCCAATTTCATAGCAGGGGCAGAACAGTCATTCTTAGATGAAGTGGCCGAGGCTTGTGGAAAGGATCCTATGGATTTTAGAATGGAATTGTTTGAAAGGGCCAAAAACAACCCGGTAGGTGAAAAGAACGATTATGATCCAGACCGCTTTATTGCACTACTCAATTTGATAAAGGAAAAATGCGATTGGGGCAACGAAGGGGAAGGGGTACATCGTGGTATTTCGGCCTATTATTGTCACAATAGCTACATTGCACAGGTGATTGATGTAGAAATGAAAGACGATAAGCCTATACTTGAAAAAGCTTGGTGTGCAGTGGATTGTGGTATTGTAATCAGTTTGGACGGAGCCAAAAACCAGGTCGAAGGTGGCATTATGGACGGAATTGGTCATGCGATGTATGGGAATATTACCTTTAAAGACGGAGTCATTGACCAGCAGAATTTTGACAAGTATCGTCTTATTCGCCATGGAGAAGGACCCAAAACCGTTGAGTCGCACTTTGTTGATAACGGTATCGACCCTACCGGACTGGGTGAACCGGCCATGCCACCGGTTCCCGGTGCACTGGCCAACGCTTTATACAGGGCCACAGGGAAACGACTTTACCATCAGCCCTATATTCTTGAACTTGAAGAAACGGAAATCAAATTGGGATAATAAGACTGATAATAGAATAATTATACAGCGCCAACCCTATATTGGCGCTGTTTTTTTAGTTCAAACTTGGGATGAAGCAGTTTTGAAGTAGGAGGGAGGTCGATATTCCACTTCCAATAACCAAAAAAGTGTATAGTCACTTTGACTTATTCAAGGGATATCGGTACATTCCTTTGCGTGGAGAATAGCATAATTATGCACATGTCTAATAAAGGTTACTATGAATAGAATCCAAAAAATGATTTTGACGACTACCTTTTCTCTGGTAGTTATACCCTGGACCTCCATTTGTTTTGCCCAAAAGACAGAAACCTTTTCATGGCCAAATGGGAATACCATGGCGGTCAGTCTAACATGGGATGATGGGCGGGAGAGTCAGGTGACTGTTGGAACGCCTATTTTGGACGAATACGAGATAAAAGCTACTTTTTATGTGGTTCCGTCTTCGGTGGAAAAGGCGTTGAAAGGTTGGAAATCTGCTGTAAGCAATGGTCATGAAATCGGTAATCATTCGTTAGTACATCCGTGTTCCGGAAACTTTGTATGGTCACGGGATAAGGCACTTGAAGAGTATACGGTATCACAAATGCAAACGGAATTGGCAAAAGCCAACGAAAAACTTCGGGAATTGCTTGGTGTAACGCCTTCGGAATTTGCCTATCCGTGTGGACAAACTTTTGTGGGCAGAGGGGCAAAGACCATGAGTTATGTTCCGATAATCTCTGAACAATTTTCTTCAGGCAGAACATGGCGGGATGAGACGGCCAATGACCCTACCTATTGTGATTTGGCTCAAATAACGGGTGTTGAGATGGATGGCAAGGATATCAAAAGTATCAAAGTGCTTATTGAAAAGGCAAGGGAAGATAATCTATGGCTGGTTTTGGCAGGGCATGACATTGGCAGTAGAAACAGTCAAACGACCGAGCTGAAGATGCTTAAAAAGTTACTGCCTTATCTCACGGACCCGGCAAACAAAATCTGGGTAGCCCCCGTAGGTGAGATATCGGCATATATAAAGACCCGAAGAGGTTTGTAGGTTTTCATACCGGATACCTGCTGAATAAGATTGGCCAGTGGTTTTTGATAGGCATTTAGAGTCTAGAATAAAGCTCATTTAATTTGAATTCCGATACTGCCCTTGCTTTTCCGATTTCCCGACTATTTTTCAAAGAGAACCTGAGTGGCCTCAAATGTATATTGGATACTATCCAACAAAGAACATGAGAGATTGAAATCCCCTAATGTTAAGAGTATGCACTACTTTAGACGAGGGCCAAACCTATTACTAATCTACCACAATTTTATAATAAACAATGTCATCGCTTTATTCTCTTGTTTTTCCCTTAGTTTTATATTAAAACAAACCGGGGAAATATTTCGTTGGAATGTAAATTTTATAGTTATCTATTTTAGGCAGTATAATTGGAAACAGAGATAATAATAAGGCGATATTAATTACAATAAAATCAACAAATTCAGGGCAGTGCAGGATGCTTGTAATCGAAATCAAAATTATTATTGTAACATAATAAACTAATGAATTAGAATTCATGCTATGAAATCATTATACACACCCATAATTTTCTTGTTAGTAATAGGTACTCTTCCGTCAGCTTGTACTTCTAATTCTTCTTTGGAATCACTTGACTTTAAACAAAACGAAAAAGTTGTCTTTCTAGGGAATGCTTTCTTTGAAAATACCATTGCTAACGGTGAAATTGAAACCACATTCTCCCTTTGCTTCCCCAAAAAAAATATCACTTTCCGTAACATTGGCTGGAGCGGAGATAATGTATACGCACACTCACGCACACGGGCACGTGATGGGCGACGATTTGGAAACCCTGAGGAAGGCTTCGGGATATTGATTAAACAAATCACCGAACTTAAACCTGACAAAATATTCATTGCCTATGGTTTTAATGAATCCTTTGATGATGCAAGCATTGATGATTTCGGTAAAGGCTTAAACCACCTTTTGGAAATGCTCAGTCACCACTGTCCTGAACTTATCCTCATTTCTACCCTCCCTATGGAAGAAGGTTTTGGAATACCTACAGAGCACATAGAAGTACAAAATAAGGAGCTTGAAAAGTATGCAGAAACTACCAAAAAAGTAGCCATTAAAGGAGAGCACCGTTTCATTGATCTATTTACCCCATTCAGCAAAGAGAATAAATACACAACAAACGGCATACATCTTTCATCAAAAGGATACCGCAAAGCAGGAGAACTGATTGCAGAAGCGTTAACACTCCCCACACCTGCGATTAAAATTGACTCTAAAAAGGCCGACCATATCCGAAATACTATTATCAAGAAGAACACCCTTTTCTTTCACCGATGGCGACCGCGCAATGATGCATTTGTATACGGAGAACGCAAAGATGAACAACGGATTGCTCAGGAAGAACCTGCACAGATTGAGCCATTCATAGCAAAACAGGAAGCAGCAATAACAGTATTACTAGAGGACTTATGATGAGAAATATTAAAAGAATATTCCAACTACTCCTCTACATTGGTCTATTAACCCAAAGCCTACAGGCTCAAAATGATTTACAGAACATACCAAAACCAGACCTAAAGGAGGAGCAAGCATCTTTTTCTATCGTTGATGGCTTCGAAATAAGTCTCTATGCGGCGACCCCTATGATAGAAAAACCTGTCCAAATTAATTTTGACAGCGATGGAAGGCTCTGGCTTTGTGGTAGCCATATCTACCCTCAATTAAACGTAAATGAGGAGCCTAGCGACCGGATTGTAATACTTGAAGATACCGATAATGATGGAGTGGCCGATAAGTCCTCCATTTTCTATGATAAGCTTATTATCCCTGGTGGTGTACTTCCAGACAACCAAGGTGGAGCCTATGTCGCAAGTGGTGACAAACTCATTCACTTAAGTGATACTGATGGTGACGGGAAAGCCGATAAATCGGATGTCTTACTCACTGGTTTTGGAACAGAAGATACACACCATACCCTCCACCGCCTTGGTTGGGGGCCAGGCGGGAAGCTGTATATGCTTCAAGGCTATTACATTTCGTCGCATGTGGAAACTGCCTATGGACCCCGTCGTCTCAATGGCGGAGGTCTTTGGACCTATGACATAGACACGCGACGTCTGGAAATCTTCACAAAGGGTCATGTAAATCCCTGGGGGCACTCCGTCAGCTATTGGGGTCAGTCTTTCGAGTCTGATGGTGCAGGTACTGGCTTTGGACATAGCTTTCCAAACTCAGTTTTTAAGGCTTCTCCTGGCGAATCACAGGCCTTACCCACACTTACCCCTAATAGACCCAAAGCCAGCGGTATTGAAATTATCAGCGGAAAACATTTTCCACCATCATGGAAGGGTGACGTGATTACCAACGATTTCCGTGCGCACATAACAGACCGCTACTCACTGGAAGCAGAAGGGAGTTCATACAAAGCGACACTTGAGCCCACTTTTCTAAAGTCATCACACAAGTCTTTCCGTCCTATAGAC
>JAGLKG010000528.1 GCA_023141835.1 Maribacter sp.
AGACGTTACAATGGGACCTGATGGAGCCCTTTATGTTACAGACTGGTATAGTCCAATTATACAACACGGAGAAGTTGACTTTCGAGATGAACGTAGAGATCATATGCATGGTCGAATCTGGCGAATCACTGCAAAGGGAAGGCCTCTGCTTCAAAAGCCTGACTATAAAGAGTCGAGCATTCCCGAATTGTTAGACCTCCTGAAGGCAGATGAAAACTGGGTGAGACTTCTAGCAAAACAAACCTTAAAGTCAAGAGAAGCAAATCAGGTGTTGCCCGCCATTGACAAGTGGTTGAGTGAACTCGACCCGCAGGATACTGACTACGATCATCACCGACTCGAAGCACTCTGGACAGTGCAGACGCTCAACTTAATACATATAGACTTACTGAAATCTGTATTAAAATCGAAAACAGCAGGTGCTCGCTCAGCTGCTGTTAGGGTCCTCTACTATTGGAATGAAAAAGTGCCTGATGCGCTTGACTTACTTAAAACAGCCATCCAGGATTCCGATCCCGTTGTGCGACGTGAAGCGATTACTGCACTGAGCCAATTCTCTTCAATTGAGCCCTTCAACACTGCCCTACTTGCCTACAACCCGAAGATGGATCGCTCCTACTCATTTGCATTACGCCAAACCAGCCGCATGCTATCCAAATACTGGCTCCCTTCAGTCCACAATGGTGACTTGAAACCTAAGGGTGACGATGCTGCACTCATCTTTGCGCTTAAGACAACAGAAGACCCTCAAGTGACTCAGCTGTTGATCGAATTATTTAAGAATAGCAAGAATCCTGACACAAGCATCCTTACCGTAATTGGACAAAACGGTAATTCTGAGCAACTAAATTTCCTTACGGAAATTGCTAGTACACAAAGTAACCCTTACACAAGTGATGCGGCACACGGCCTGCTCATTGCTGCAAAAAACAGAAGTGTCTTTCCTACTACTAATAAAGTTAAGGCACTCCAAAACCTTTTCACATTCGAAAATGAGGATATACAAGAAATTGCCTGCACCATTACCGGTTATTGGAAAAGTAAAGAATTTATTGATATACTAAAACAAAAGTTGGGTGCCCCGAACTCAAGCTATGCAATTCAAGAAAGCGCCGCTCAATCTCTGGCCATGTTTAATACGGATGACATCCGTAAATTCTTTACACAGATTATTGCTGAAGACCGTTCCATCAGCACAACTAAGTTAGCCGTATCTGCACTGGTCCGAGTTGACTTGGATGAAGGGATAGAAACAATAACTTACTTGTTAAGCAAAGAACTTGATAAAGAAACAATCAATTACTTAATCAAGACAATCATAAAGAAAGAAGGGGCCTTTGCAGCTTTAAGCTCGGCATTAAAAGGAAAAACTATAGCTACCAAAGCCGCTACACAAGCCTCTCGTTTTGTACAGGCATCGGGACGTGAGGGAGCAGAGGAATTAATGACCGCCTTGGCTAAAGCGGGCTCTATAAGAATCGCGTCTGAATCTAATAGTAGCCAAAAGACCCAGGCTCTCGTTGCAAAATTAAATGACGGCGACGCAGCGAAAGGAAAAGAAATATATCACAGACCTGAACTTGCTTGCATCACATGCCACAAACTCAAGGGAGTGGGCTTAACTGATATAGGCCCTGATTTAGGTAGTATTGGTGCTAGTGCTCCAGCAGACTACATCATCGAGTCTTTAATAGAACCAAGCAAAAAGATTAAAGAAGGTTTTAAATCATCTACAATCACAACAAAAAATGGAGACTTTTATGCAGGCTCAGTAGTTTTTGAAGACGCGAACATGATTACAATTAGAACTTCTGCAGGCGCAGAAATCACCATGCAAAAAAGTAAAATCGAATCTCGCGAGACCAGCAAGGTTTCAATGATGCCTGCCGGGCTGACAGATTCTTTAAATGAGAGTGAATTAATTAACCTCTTGAAATACCTTACTGAACTTGGGAAAAGCCAGTAATTAAGGTAAACTTCAAAAAACCACAATTATTAAATCAAAATCAGCTCTAATACTATGAACAAAGCATTAGTTTTTGGTTTCCTATTTTTTCTAAGCCTATTTACTTTTTCACAAGAAAAAAGCTGGCAGGCATTACGTATTTCAGACAAGGAAAATCAAAATAAAACCAATACATGGATTAATTTTCGAAAAGATATTGAAATTGGCAGCGTCCCACATTTGGCAATTGCTAAAATTGCCGTTGATTCTAAATATTGGTTATGGGTCAATGGTAAAATGGCCGTTTTTGAAGGGCAACTAAAACGCGGGCCCAATCCAAGTGATACCTACTATGATGAGATTGACATAGCGCCGTATCTAGTAAAAGGTAAAAACAGTATTGCCGTATTGGTATGGTATTTTGGCAAAGATGGATTTTCACATAATAGTAGTGGAGAGGCTGGTTTGGTTTTAGAATGTCCTGCAATTGGTTTGTTCAGTGATGGTTCTTGGTCCACAAGATTGGATAGAGCTTTTCTTGATACAGATTACGAAAACCCCAATTTTAGATTACCCGAGTCCAATATAAAATTTGATGCACAGATAGGGGATTTCAATTGGACACGCCCAAACGAAAAATTAAACGGTTTTGGTAAAGCCAAAGTGTTGGGGCTGGCACTATCGGCACCTTGGAACCAATTGGTAAAAAGACCAATCCCGTTTTGGAAAGATTTTGGAATTCGGTCTTATGAAAACAATGACGACATTCCTTCAGAAGGAACAGGGGATTGGATTGTTTGCAAACTTCCGTACAACTGCCATATAACCCCTATTTTGGATATAGATGCCCCAGCTGGGCAAACCATTAAAATGCAAACGGACAATTTTGACTATATGGGCCTTAATGTAGCCTCCGTACGTGCGGAATATGTTACTAAAGATGGAGTACAGCAATATGAATCTCTAGGCTGGATGAATGGTCATGTGGTCAAATATTGGATACCAAAGGGTGTCAAAATAAATGCATTGACCTATCGGGAAACTGGATTCGGAACAGAATTCACAGGGTATTTTAAAAGTAATGACCCCTTTTATGAAGAACTCTGGAAAAAGGCGGTTCGTACACTGTATGTGACCATGCGGGACACGTATATGGACTGCCCTGATAGAGAACGTGCCCAATGGTGGGGAGATTTGGTCAATGAGAGCGGAGAAGCATTTTATGCCCTGAGCCCGTCTTCTGCGAGCATCACGCAAAAAGGTATTTTGGAGTTAATAAATTGGCAGCGTGAAGATGGTACCATTTATTCGCCCATTCCGGAAGGGAATTGGAACAAGGAGCTACCTGGGCAGATGCTGGCAAGTATAGGGTATTTTGGTTTCTGGAATTATTATTGGAATACAGGAGATAAAGAAACCCTCGCACAGGTCTATTCAGGTGTGAAAGAATATATTGATGTCTGGAAATTAAAGCCCAACGGTACCTTGGTACACCGTGAAGGTGATTGGTACTGGGGAGATTGGGGTAAAAAAGTGGACAAACAATTGGCGTTCAACGCTTGGTATTATTTAGCCCTCAAAGGGTATTACAAAATGTCCGAACTGTTGGGGAATACCGGTGAAACCAGGCAAACCCAAAAGGCCATGGAAAATTTTAAAGCAGCCTTCAATGCTGAATTTTGGGATGGTAAAGGGTACCGAACTGCAGCTTATGAAGGTGCGTATGATGATCGTTCTCAGGCACTGGCTGTCGTTTCTGGTTTGGCAGGAAAAGATAAATATGGTAAACTATTTAAGATTTTTCAAAACTCCTATTTGGCCAGCCCCTATATGGAAAAATACGTACTGGAAGCACTTTTTATAATGGATGAACCTGAATTTGGACTGAAACGTATGAAAAGTCGCTATCATAAGATGGTCACCGTTTCCCCATGGTCCACACTGTATGAAAATTTTGGTGATGGAGCAGATCGGGTCGGTCATGGAACCAATAATCATGCATGGAGCGGTGGAGGTCTTACCATTTTGGCACAATATGTATGTGGATTGTATCCTTTGGAGCCAGCATGGAAAACCTTTCAGGTAAAGCCCCAAATGGGGCACCTTGAGTATGTAGAAACGGGCAAC
>JAGLKG010000529.1 GCA_023141835.1 Maribacter sp.
ATATAAGAAGCTATCCTGTCTTTTGAGGAATGCCCAGGATTAAAAGCCTCTACTTTGGCATAAAAATTACCCGATAGTTTGGCTGTTACTTTATTTAATCTGATAAGTGGAGTATCCCCTATTAAATCAAGGACACTGTGGTAGGCATTTATCTTTTGTTCCATAAAGGCTGTCTAGGTTATGTAATTTCAACAATTGAGAAACTGTTAAAATTTAAACACAAATTTAGTATTTTTTTTGAATTATTGAATTTTTCCCTCTAAATCCAACATAAATGCATATTCTTTGGCTACTTCCTTCAGGGACTCAAAACGGCCTGAAGCACCGCCATGACCAACATCCATATTAATATCCAATAACAACAAATTTTTATTCGTTTTAACTTCCCGTAATTTGGCAACCCATTTGGCGGGTTCAAAATACTGTACCTGCGAATCGTGTAATCCGGTAGTTACCAATAAATTAGGGTATTCTTGAGCCGTAACATTGTCATAGGGAGAATAGGATTTCATGTAGTCATAATATTTTTTCTCATTTGGGTTTCCCCATTCATCATACTCTCCTGTCGTCAACGGAATGGAGTCATCTAACATCGTCGTCACTACATCCACAAAAGGTACCGCTGCGATTACACCGCGATACAATTCTGGAGCCATATTGATTACCGCTCCCATTAATAGACCCCCTGCAGAACCTCCCATGGCATGTAAATGATCTGCACTGGTATAATTATTTTCAATCAGATACTTTGAACAATCAATGAAATCGGTAAAGGTATTCTTCTTTTTCAATAGCTTACCATCTTCATACCACTGCCGTCCCAAATATTGACCACCACGGATATGAGTTAGCACATACACAAAACCGCGATCCAACAAACTTAATCGCACTGTCGAAAAGTAAGGGTCGATAGTGGAGCCGTAAGAACCATAAGCATATTGCAGAATAGGCGTATTACTATCTATTTTAGTGTCTTTATGATATACAATGGACATCGGGATCTTAACTCCGTCTCTAGCCGTTGCCCAAATTCTTTCCGACTTGTAATTCTCTTTTTTGAATTTTTCACCAAGGACTTCCTGTTCCTTTTTTATTTTCTTCTCCTTAGTTCGCATGTTAAAGTCAATTACCGAGCTTGGAGTGGTCAACGAATTGTACGAGTATCTCAAGGTATCTGAATCAAATTCAGGGTTTCTACCCACGTAGGCGGTATAGGTTTCGCTATTAAAAGGCAAATAGTAACTGTCTTTTTTATCCCAACGTGATATTTTCAATTTATTCAAGCCGTTCTCACGTTCAGATATTACATAATAGTCCTTAAAAATATCAATATCTTCCAACAGAACATTTTTCCTATGCCTAATGAATTCCTGCCAATTCTCCGCTGAGGTATCTCCCTCTTTGACCTTCATTAGTTTAAAGTTCTTTGCAGCATCCTTGTTGGTTAAAACATAAAAGGAATCGCCATAATGGGTAATTGAATACTCCAGACCCCTTTTTCGCTTGGAAAATACCTGAAACTCCCCATCAGGAGTATCTGCGCTAAGCGTTTGGAATTCAGAAGTAAGTGTACTGTAACATCCTATTACAATATATTTTTTTGATTTGGTTTTATAGACATAGGTACCAAAGGTCTCATCTTTTTCATGGAACACCATTTTGTCATCCTTGGCCGACATACCAAATTTATGTCTGTAGATTTTGTCAGATCTAAGGGTAACAGGGTCCTTTTTGCTATAAAACAAAGTTTTATTGTCGTTGGCCCATACTGATCCACCTGTAGTATTTTCTATTTTATCTGCGTAGATTTCACCAGTTTCCAAATTTTTAATTTGAATAGTATATTGCCTTCGAGAAACCGTATCAATCCCAAACGAAGCCAATTTATTATCAGGGCTTATGGCTATTCCTCCCAAATTGAAAAACTCGTGGCCTTCAGCCATTTCATTTCCATTGAACATTATTTCCTCAGTGGCACCCAAAGCCCCCTTATGCCTACTATAAATAGGGTATTCCTTTCCTGTCTCATACCTTGTTACATACCAGTAGCCATTTTGCTTATAAGGAACCGAAGAATCATCTTCCTTAATTCTAGACTTCATTTCTTCAAAAAGAGATCCCTGAAAGTCCTTGGTATGATCTGTAAGCGTATTGTAATAGGTGTTTTCCTTTTCTAAATGGGCTATAACCTCTTTATTTTCCCTGTCATTGAGCCAATAATAATCGTCTATTCTGGCATCATCATGTATACTCAACTTTTTCGGATTTATTTTTGCTACAGGAGCTTGAGCTTTGGTCATAATATTCTTTTCATTCTGGCAAGAAGCGGCAAAAGTAAGACTTACGATAAAAAATAACGTTCTTTTTCCCAGATGTATCATAAATATTTGTTTATTCCGACAATTTAGTAATTTTGGAGACACCAATTTATATAGGAAATTATGTTTGGAGATATGATGGGAATGATGGGGAAACTCAAAGAGGCCCAAGAAAAAATTGAAGCCACAAAGAAAAGATTGAATACCATCAGTCTTCAAGAAACTTCTTCCGATGGCTTAGTAACGGTTTCGATTACTGGGAATAGAGCTATTAAGGAAATCACCATAGATGATAGTTTATTGACCAATAAAGAGCAGCTCGAGGACTATTTGGTCTTGACTGTCAACAAAGCAATCGATGCGGCCACTAGAGT
>JAGLKG010000053.1 GCA_023141835.1 Maribacter sp.
AGGCCCTCAATATGGCCCCGACACCGGCACCTACTTGGGCCGATTGGAACAATAGCAACTACCCAGCAGACGACGATGCCGCAAGACAAATGCGGAGGGCCCAATTAGATGAGTGGAGATTGACTTATGCCAATGGGATGTTAGCCAACAATCTAAGGGAGCGACTTAGTTTTTTCTGGAGCAATCATTTTGTAACTGAGATTGATGTTTACAATTGCACCTCTTTTCTCTACTATTATATCAATTGCCTTCAAAGAAATGCTATTGGAAACTTCAAGACCTTTGTCAGTGAAATTGGACTAACTAACGCCATGCTCTACTATTTAGATGGTGTTTATAATAACGGGGATAATCCCAACGAGAATTATGGTCGTGAATTGTATGAACTTTTTACGCTCGGAGAGGGCAACGCCTATACCGAACAAGACATCATAGAAACTGCCAGAGCACTTTCAGGTTATGTGGAAAGAGGAGAAATAGGATGCGAACCTGTCGCATTCGACGCAACTAAACATGATGCGGGAAGTAAGACTATTTTGGGACAATCAGGTAATTGGGGATATGATGATGTCATGGATGTCCTATTCCAACAGCGGCCGAATGAAATAGCGGAATTCATCTGTAGAAAACTATATGAGTTTTTTGTGCATCCAGATTCTAAAGATGCTACCGGTAATGCCCAAGCCATAATTTCAGGTATGGCCACTACCTTTGTTTCAAACAATTTTGAGATTGCACCTGTTTTATCACAGTTGTTTAAAAGTCAGCATTTTTTCGATGATGAGGCTATCGGGGTAATTATTAAAAGTCCGTTCGATTTCTACTTCAATTTTTTAAAGGAATCCGGCTTTACGTATAACGACACCAATGTGTCTGAAATTATCAACTATAGCAGATTACTCACTCAGAATTTATTTGACCCAATTGACGTTGCAGGTTGGCAAAGGGACCGTTCTTGGATCAATACAAACTTTATTATTGGTCGTTGGTTGACTATAGAATCCATTTTAGAAAATTTCTATCAAGCCGACAATGAACAATTTAGGGCATTTGCACTAGCGATAGCCGGAAACGATGGTTTAACAAGCAATAATCCAGATGTTATTGCAAGGCCCATTGTTGATTTTGTTCTTCCAAAGGGCCTACTTACCGAACCAGACTATGAAAAAGCATTCGCCATATTCAGGAGCGATGTTGATAACACCTATTATGAAGGTGGTACCACCCCTTCGTGGACCTTGGCCATTTGGCCGCAGGCTCCATTCCAAGTGTATTTACTACTTCAATATTTAGCTAGAGAACCTGAATTTCAACTTAAATAAAACCTGCGATTATGTGCGATACTCAAGATAAAACCCCATATAAAGGCTTAGAACATGAAGGCCACGATCAAGAACATAAGGCATGGAGCAGACGTTCCTTTTTGCAGGCCATGGGCATTGCTGGATCCGGCTCTATGATGCTAGGGGCAAATATGCTAACTGCCTCAGGACCTTCACCCCTTACTGCCGCAATAGCCGCAGCAGAAACCGATAATATATTGATTTTGATCAGATTGTCGGGAGGTAATGACGGTCTTAGTACGGTCATCCCAATGGAACAATATGATTCATACGCAAATGCAAGGCCCAACATTTATATTCCCGAAAGTAAAGTGTTAAAACTTACCGATGAATATGGTGTTCCCTCTTACATGAATTCACTGGAACCTATGTGGGGAGACGGACAATTCAAGGCAGTCCACGGCGTGGGCTACGAAGGGCAAAGCCTTTCACATTTTACGGGCTCTGACATTTTTGCCAATACCGATTTGACCACCACCGGCTTTCAAGGCTTGAATACCGGCTGGATGGGAAGGCATTTCGAAAATATTTACCCTGATTATTTAATAAATCCACCTGTGGCACCCGCAGCAATTCAAATAGGTCAATTCGGAAGCTTGGTATTTCAAGGTGAAGAGACAAATTATGCCTTTGTGACCTCAAATATTGATCAATTGGAAGAAATTGCCGAGTCTGGTTTACAATATAGTTTAGACGATACTTTGTTCGGTGATTGCATGTATGGTGATCAATTAAAATTTTTAAGAGGAGTTGCAAATACCACTTATGAGTATTCAGGTCTTATTCATGAAGCCTATGAGCGTGGCCAAAACCAAGTACAATATCAAGACAACGGTTTTGCCAGACAGCTGGCCTTGTTGGCCCGATTGATTAAAGGAAATCTAGGCACCAAAGTTTATATGATTTCAATGGGCGGTTTCGATACTCACGGGAATCAACCTTTGGCCCACGAACGCTTAATGACCAACTTATCTGTTGCGATTGACAATTTCTATGATGATTTAGGGTTTACACAACAAGATGACAAGGTTTTGAGTATGACCTTTTCTGAATTCGGAAGACGAATTTTTGAAAATGGCTCCAATGGTACCGATCACGGTAAGGCCGCACCTACCCTATTCTTCGGGTCGGGTCTTAACGGTAGTGCTTTTGTTGGTGACCACCCGACTTTGAACAATCCCGATGGACGCGGTAATCTGGAATATACTATGGACTTTAGGGACCTCTATGCAACCGTTCTTGCCGAATGGCTTTGTGTAGACATTCCTTTGGTTGAACAGCACTTATTGAATCATCCTTATGCACCCGTTAACTTAGGTTTCAACTGTAGCGGTGTGGATTTTCCAGATATTGTGTACAGTGATGGTGAACCTACTTTGCCAACACAACCAGAACCTGGCGAACCCACCCCATTTGATCCTGAATTATTGGATGCCATAGTGCATAAACCCTTTTACCCCACAGATGGCACACCTCATATTTATTTAGAGATGCCCTTTAGTGCCCATGTAGATATTCAATTGTACAATATTCTTGGGCAAAATGTAGGCACGGTCTTCAACGAAATGATGTTTGAAGGTTCTACGGAGATAAATATTAGGGAACAAATGCCTAACCATTTATCAACCGGTAAATATATCTACCGCATTAATATCCAGAATCAGAAAATGAGCAAATCAGTAATGGTCGCTTAAAAAACCCCCACTTTCTGGAAGAGCCTTCGATAGTATCATTACTGATAGTTCGGGGGCTCTCCTTTTTTAGGGAAATCTAGGCTGCGCCAAGCAAAATCTGTATTTTTGGGGCTTAATTTCAAAAGTAAATGGCAGAGAACGGAAAAAGTCCAGCTAGATCTACATCGTCGGCAGACAGGTATACCATTACCGCAGCATTACCTTATACCAATGGCCCAATTCATATAGGTCATTTAGCTGGAGTTTATGTGCCGGCGGATATCTATTCAAGATATCTCAGATTAATTGGGAAAGATGTTGTTTTTGTTTGTGGAAGCGATGAACATGGAGTTGCCATTTCAATGAAAGCAAAGAAGGAAGGAGTGTCCCCAAAAGCTGTCATTGATAAATACCATTCGATCATCAAAAAATCGTTTGTTGATTTTGGGATTACGTTTGACAATTACTCAAGGACTTCTGCTGAAGTTCACCATAAAACAGCTTCGGAATTTTTCGAAAAATTATACCGCCAAGGCGATTTCATTGAGGAGACCACAGCCCAATTGTACGATGAGGAGGCCCAACAATTTTTGGCAGATCGCTTTGTAGTAGGTACCTGTCCCAAATGTGGGCATGAAGAAGCTTATGGGGACCAATGTGAGAATTGCGGATCTACA
>JAGLKG010000530.1 GCA_023141835.1 Maribacter sp.
GTTGTGTAACAATTAAAAATAGTATCGAGAATAAGAATTTTAAAACGAAACACCTGGTTCTCGATACTTTTTCTTTCAGAAAAAACTCGAACTGACGGTTTTTCTTGTTCAAATTGTCAAAATGCACAACGGCTTAAAATACTTACAAGATATATCTGGTAAACTCCTTTATCTACTATAGATACTTACCATAAAACTTACAATGACAAAGGAAAACATAGTATAAAAACTATTGTAAAATAACATATAGTTTACAACTAAATGTAAGAAAACTATGATTTATACGTTATATTGATATGTTTGTTCGTTCAAATGCGAATTAATAACTATAATTTTATTAAAAAAACAATAATCCCAAAAACAAATTAAAACCTTTAATTATTAAGCGTTTCCCAGACCTTTAATAATCAATTTGATAACCTACTTATATGAAAAACCTACTACTCGTGTGTACAATGTTGTATGCTACATCCTCATTTTCCCAAAGTTTAAAACACCCCAAAACATCCAAGAAAAATGCGGTTGAGCAAGCGTATGCTTTTGTACCTCCTACAAAATTGCTAAATAAAGAAATCTGGACCCGCGTGTCGAATACCCGATTTGAATGTAAATTTTTACGTCTTGCTGTGGAATATCAAAATTTCGAGTTTATTCTTTTTGAAATGGATGGGGGAAAAAGAGAGCTGAGCAGGGCCCCAGAATATAAAATTCTCGGTGAAGAAATTGCAATGAACACCTTTGGAGTTTCCCCAAACTATCCGGGAAGTTCACGGACTCCTGGTTCCGTCGCAAGTTCGTATTGATTCTTTTTTGCTAAGGGTAGCTTGGTTTATTGGTGAATGCTTATAACGGCATCTTCCATGAGTACCGTATAGAAATACCCCGAACCAAAATCTTTGTTAAGGGTAATGATACCTTCAAAAATGACTATGGCCCCTATGGCAGGTTCCGCCTTGGTGGTAATCATTAAATCGTATTTGCCATCATGGATAGACCCATCCTGATAATGCACCCAATTACGCCCCATGATACCTCCATTAAATTTGGTAACCTCGCCTTTTATCCGAACAACTTTTCCACTGTACTGCGCGCTGTTTTCAAATAAATGGGCTATGGTAATTGTACCATCTACGGGGGCTATATTCATTTCCAATCGCTCTAAAGTGGGTTTCTTGGCGGACTTTTTTTCCGCCACGACTTTATCGGGATCTACCATTCCTTTGTCCATATTGATTGCATCTGCCTTGGTAATGCCACTTAAAAAAACCACTTCATCAAACTTTCGGTTGAGTTCTTTACTCTCGAAATCACGCATCACCATTCCTCCTTTATAATAGTAGGTTTCTCCGAGTTTCGCTTCAATGGTGGGTACAGCCAGCCATTTTTTGGTGCCTTCTTCCAGCACATTCAAATAGGTATAGGCAGACACTTGTTCAATCTCCTGAACAATTACTTTTTTTAATCCACTTTCGGTATGTGGGTCCTGTGCAACCATCCATACACTCTGATGTGCTAGCAATGCGATGAGTATTGTTTTTATATAGCTCATATTTTAAGTATTTACTAATTTATGCGTTTGGCCTGTTCAATGATGATATTGTAGAAATACCCAGCACCAAAATCTTTATTGAGGATTACAACACCCTCAATGGTCACTATGTCACCTACTTGGACTTCTTCCAATGTCGTTACCGTTAGATCAAACTCACCCTGGTACTCCGAGCCATCTTGCAAGTGCAACCAATTTACATTCATAATGGCCGGGTTGTATTTGGTAACCTCTCCTTTAATACGTACCACTTTATTAGTATACTGCTCGCGTTTTTCGAATAAATCGGCGATGGTAATCGTATTATCGGAAGATTTGATTGTAACTGCTTTCTTCTCGGATACAGGTTTCGTTCCTAGGTTGTCAATATTTTTGACATTTGGTTTTTTGGTCACTACCGAATTAGGTTCCTTAGAGGTGCGTAGTTCATCAACAAAATAAACAACTTCGAACGTTCGTCCGAGTTCTTTGCTTTCAAAATTGAGCATCTCCATAGGGTTTTCGAAATAATAGGTAGCATTAATGTCTATCTTCCCCAGCGGGGCTGCAATCCATTTTTCAATGTTATTTTCCAATACTTTTACATACGAATATTCGCTTATGTGAAGTACTTCTTTGGCAACCACTTCATGAACGCCATTAGTGACTTTCAAATATTCTGTAGTTTTCGATTCTTTACAGGATACAATCAAAAGGGTGAATATAAATAGAGGTATAAACAATTTCATAATTACTTGTATTTTGATTAAATTACCTGACAAATGTATGCTTTTTAGGCAGAGAATAAGATGATAATTGTCATTAAACTGCTTGGATATAATAGCTAGTTTTACACCAGAAATAACAACCTTTTTATTATGCAAAAGTTACTTAAAATTCTGTTTTCACCAAGAACAACCCTTGGCCTTTTGGTACTATTCGGTATTGCCATGGGCGTGGCTACTTTTATTGAAAACAGTTACGACAC
>JAGLKG010000531.1 GCA_023141835.1 Maribacter sp.
GAATAAATAGTCAGGATAATTCCAACGGCATGTGCAAGGAAAGCAAATTGCATTATTCTCTTGCCTCCAACGGAATTGTAAATCAATCCACCTATTACCATAGATATGGGAAAGCCTAAAAACCACATTGAATTAATGTAGCCCAATTGTTCTGCAGATAAACTTAGTTCTTCCCCCAATTGAGGCAGAATACCTGCCCGAATACTAAAGGACAAAGCGGTTGTGATCAATGCAAAGCAACTGGCATAAAAAAGTCTGTTGTTGTTAACTCCAGCCGCATTAGTCGTATTTTCCATAAGTTGAATGTTTGGTTATTAAAATGTTTGGTTATTTATGTTAATTAATTGATTAAAAGTCTTAGGCGATAATATATAATAATAGGTAATGTAAAGTCACAATAAATTCATATTAATTTTTCGATTTTTGAAATCCGATAAATTTAAAGCTAAAAGAAATGTATTGATACCTAAATTATAGTAAAAGATAATACTTTTTTGTCCTAGAGGTGAAAATAGGATAAAATTTTCGTATTCACCCATTTTGTTTGCCCAAGATTGACTTATTAAGAAATCTCAGTCCGGTTTTAGAAAGCTTCAGGGTAATTGTTCTAGAAAATGCTATGGCAAAATAAGCGCAGACGACGGGATGAGTAGAGGCTTTAGATTGCAAATAAACAAGTCTTGATTATGAAATACTTGTCTGGATGTTTAAGAACAACCGACGATACTCATGTGGACTTATATTAACGATAGATTTAAATTGTCTGTTGAAATTAGACAGGGCATTAAACCCGCATTCATAACTTATTTGTGAAATGTTAAGATTGTCTTCAAGAAGTAATTTCCGTGCATGGCCAATACGAATATCGTTAACAAATCGTGTGAAGGTCTTGTTAGCTCGTGGTCTAAAGTATCTGCAAAAAGAGGTTGTTGTCATGTTCAGCAACGAAGCGATTTCCTCCAAAGATATTTTGGTCCTAAAATTGGTCATTACGTAATCATAGACTAAGCGCATTTTTTCTGCATCATCCCCTTTAAAGACATTTAGGTATCCAGGACTGGACAATAGGTTGTATTCATCACTATTGGCAAGTATATTTATTATTTCCAGTAACTTTATAATTCTTTGAAACCCCTTTTCGTCGGCGATTCTAAGTAGTAACTTGTTTATTTTTTTTCGAGTTTCCCCATAAAATTCCATGCCTCTCGCCGAGTTTTCAACCAGCTTGTTTATATAATAAAATTCTTCCTTTCCTAACAGTGAGGTGTTCAGCAGTTCATGATCAAAATAAATGACAAGACCTCTTGTAGTTAAGCTACTGTTTTTATCAAAATAAGCATCATCGCTTCTCCAAAGATGTGGAAGGTTGGGGCCTGTGAAAACAAGGTCGCCCTCTTCGAAAGGTACAACCTGATCCCCTACAAAACGGGTGCCTTTCCCTTCGGCAATAAAAGAAATTTGAAATTCGGGGTGAAAATGCCAATTGGGGTTAAAGAAAGGACCGGTCAAATCCTTAAAAATGAAAGTCTCCTTGGATGTAAGTGTCTTTTCTATATTAGGACCACTCATAATTTTTCTCTAAAAATGATATTTCTGTAAATTTAAGACAAAAAAGTGTCACCATTTAATAAGATATAGGAAATATCGATTCCCAATCTATTTTAGCTTTGTAAGATTTAGTATTTCACCTTACCTTGGTTACTTAGCATGACAGAAGTTTTAATAAAAAATGAATAAATAAATTAACTATGCAAGAAAATAATTTTCCTAAACTACACAATGCTTCTTGGCCTGGGGTTGTAGGTAAAGGACCTGATTCTGAGCCGGCTATTTCTATAGACACGATGATAGATTTAACAGCGAACGCTGAAGTCGATGGTGTTAAGTTTGATGGATTTGATCTTTTCTTATTTGACCCTCATATGGACATTGATTCTTCGGACGATGGCATAAAAATAATGGCCGACAAGGCCAGGGCTAAGAATTTGGAAATAGGGAGTCTAGTCGCTCCGGTATGGACGCCCACTGGAGGTGGTTCAGCAATGGGTACAAAGGAAGAACGTAACCAATTTATAACCCAAGTACGCAAATCGTGTGTAATTGGTCAAAAACTTCGAGAAATTGGAGTTCGCCCTAATGGGGTTATTCGAATAGACTCTTCAGTTGATCCTGAAAGTTGGGCGGCAGATCCTGTCGGGAATACCAAAATAATTGCACAGACCTTTAGAGAAGCATGCGATATTGCAGCAGGCTATGGAGAATCACTTGCCGCTGAAGGCGAAATATGCTGGGGTGGAATGCATGGCTGGAAATCGATGGTAAATACGCTGGAAGAAGTTAATAGGCCCAATATCGGTTTTCAAGCAGATATGGCTCATACTTTATTATATTTATTGGGATATAACAAACCTGACGAAAGAATATTACCATTGGATTTTCAATGGGAGGACAGGGCTACATTGACCGAAGGCCTCAAAACACTTACAGCTGCCTTAAGACCTTGGACCATTGATTTTCATGTTGCCCAGAACGATGGAACCGTATTTGGTGCTGGTTCCCATGATAAGACTGGGAGACATTGCCAAGCAGCAGACCCAAATGGTAAGCTGGATATTCCGGTTGATGCCGGACATTGGTTACGCGATGAAAACGGAAATCTAACCAAAAAATTCAAACATATTTGTTGGGACGGTTGTATGTTCCCGAATGAGGTGATGATGCAACCCAAAACTTGGAATGATATTTTAGGAGCCATGATAAAAGTTCGTCAAAAACACGGTTGGTTCGAATAGGGCATGTTAAGGATTTAAAAAGAATATAGATAATACATATGAGTACAAAAAAAGAGATACGAGTAGGACTGGTGGGATACGGATTTATGGGAAGAACACACTCCAATGCTTATAAAAGGGTTGGTGATTTCTTTCCAGAACTAGAGTATCGACCTGTGTTAAAGGCCATCTGTGGACGGAATGAGGAAAGGGTGAAGGCGTTCGCAGAGCAATGGGGCTATGAATCGATCGAGACAGATTGGAAAGCATTGATAGCACGAGATGATATTGATGCTATAGATATTTGCACCCCAAATAATATGCATGCCGAAATAGCAATAGCTGCAGCGGAGGCAGGTAAGATGGTGCTCTGCGAAAAACCATTGGCCAGAACGGTTGCTGAAGCCCAACCCATGGTCGATGCCATTGAAAAGGCCGGGGTGGCCAATACGGTGTATTACAACTATCGAAGAATTCCTGCGGTAACATTGGCCAAACAATTGATTGATGCAGGAAAATTGGGTAAAATTTTCCACTTTCGCTCCAATTTTTTACAAGACTGGACCATTAGTCCAGAGCTTCCCCAAGGCGGAGAAGGGCTATGGCGGTTGGATAATGCCGCAGCGGGATCTGGGGTAACCGGAGATCTTTTGGCCCATTGTATTGATACTGCAATGTGGTTGAATGGTGGCATCAAGGATGTTTCGGCAGTTACCGAAACATTCATTAAAGAAAGGGTGCATACAGGAACTGGGGAAGTACAAAAAGTGGACATAGATGATGCCTGTTTATTTCATTGTCATTTTGACAATGGCTCCCTAGGACTTTTTGAATCTACGCGATATGCCAGAGGCCATAAAGCGCTTTACACTTTTGAAATCAATGGAGAGCACGCCTCTATAAAATGGAATTTGCACGACCTTACGCGCTTGGAGTATTTTGATCATAGGGATGAATCCATTGAGCGAGGATGGCGATCCATTCATGTCACCGATGGTGATCAACCCTATATGGATAAGTGGTGGGTTCCCGGATTGTCCATAGGATATGAACACTCCTTTGTACACCAAGTGGCTGACTTTTTTAAGAGCCTACAAGAGGGCAAACCTTGCTCTCCAACATTCAAGGAAGCACAAGAGACTCAAAAAGTATGTGAGGCGGTCTTGGAGTCGGCAAAATCAAAAAGCTGGAAAGACACCAATGTTAATTGGAAATGAAATGTATAAATGGTAGACCCGTCAGGTTTTTAAAACCTGATGGGTCTTAAGACACAACATAAGCAATGAGTAAAACAATAAAAGGCTTCTGCCTTCACGGTAGAGAAAAAATAGTTCCTAATTCAGGGGTTTCGGTTACCAGCAATACTTCGGTTGTAGACCTGGAAATACCTTCCTTAGAAGAAGGTGAGATATTGGCCAAAACTTTGTACACAGGTATTTGTGGTTCAGATAATAGTGCATCTTTAGGCAAGTCAAACTTCGATTGGGTAGAACGTCCAAGAATCATTGGCCATGAGTTTAGTGCCGAGGTCATAGCATTGGGACCCGGTGACCATGGCGATCTTGAAGTCGGGGATAAATTCACGCCACTGGCAATGCTCGGTTGTCAAGACGAGGAATGTCCCGCCTGCAGTGTTTCTAAATGGAATTTATGTCCATCTAAACAAATCATAGG
>JAGLKG010000532.1 GCA_023141835.1 Maribacter sp.
TACGGCCGATACTCGGCCTTCTTGACAAACTATCGTTTGTAACCAACCCACATAACCATGGTCTGATTTTCAAACGATAGTTAAAGGATTTTGCTATATTTCCTTAAAAATCACTAGAAATGGAAAAGAAACAAATTCGATCAATATTGATGGCAGGAATCTTCCTCGCGAGTTTTTCAGCTTCAGCCCAATTTGGAACTGTGCTTTTGAGTGATGGTTTTGAAA
The DNA here is from genome assembly GCA_023141835.1 of Maribacter sp. Classification (GTDB taxonomy): domain Bacteria; phylum Bacteroidota; class Bacteroidia; order Flavobacteriales; family Flavobacteriaceae; genus Maribacter_A. Next base: position 226 of record JAGLKG010000532.1, read on the forward strand.
ATGAGTCAAACAATTGGGAATTATTCAGTATAGATGGTTCAACTGGTTTTGTTGATTTATCCAATGGGGCTCTAAATATAGACTTGGAAAGTGGAAATGCCTTTGGCACTTATTATTCACCCACATCATTTTCTGGTCATTTCGAAGTAGAAGTTGAATTCAACAAAGACCATGGCGTAGCAATGGCTTTGATAAAATCTGTCAATGGCCAACCCAGTCCAAATGACTATTCTATGATTACCATCAAAGAGAATGATGATGGAATCATAGAGGTGAAACTTACAGATAAGCAAAGTGGTCAACAGGATGTTCTTGACCTGACTGGTTTGGCGGAAAAATCAAGATATACCCACCTGCTCACAGGTGAAGAATATTCTATCCCATACCCCGAAACTGCAAGGAAATTGCGTATACTCAGGCACGAAAATGAACAATTTTTGCATTTCTACTATGCGGTAGAAAAAGAAATTGATGGCGAACTTTTTCATGACTGGATGGAATTGGCACCATCAAAGGAATGGGGTACTGCTTCTGGAGCTTATTTTGTTGGGTTGTTTTCGTTGGAAGGTAACGCCCAATTTAATAATGTCGAAGTTCGTCAACTACCCACCAGAGACCAGGAAGATATCAATACGGGATTTACGATCACAAATCGACCTTACACATGGTCTGGTTACACAGATTCGGCTATGGTGGTCACTTTTGGAGGTGAGTGTTTGTTTTCCAAAGAAGACCGAAAGTTTGTGTTTTGGAGGCTCACCAACAACGTGCCTTCGTGGCATTTAAATAATTACTCACTTTTTTCTTATGGCTTTGTAGAAACCTGGGATGGAGGTAATCCAGGGTGCCACGAACCAATGTCAGATCGGCTGCTCGCATTCTCAGATCTGGAAATTGTTGAGGATAACGAAGTAAGAAAAGTGATCAAATGGTCCTATGAATTGGTTAATCCAGATTATAAGATTCCAACTAATAATGAAGGAGAACAATTTCCTGAAGTATCAGAATATTATTTCATTTATGCAGATGGGAGTATCATACGGAAAATTCAATATGCACCGAAACTGGATACCGGCTTTAGAAATTGGCATGAGTTGACGGAGCTAATGCTGATTGCCGGAGGAAATAAGAGGCCTGGCAGTCTTCTAGAGTATCCATCGTTGACTTTTCATGAGCTTGACAAAGCGCCGATGCAATTTAACAATGCCAGCGAAAAAAAATACCGCAACAATAATAAACGGTTAGGTGCAACTACGTTGATAGCCCACGTTAAGGGCGCACCTGAATTGTTTATTTCTTTTAGTGACGACACCAGCACGCCGAATACTCACACAGGATTACCTTTGAATTATGAGGTTACCTGGCACGACCGAAAGCATAATTTTGGCCACTGGCCTATCCACAAGGAATCCTATGCAGAACCTTTTAAGTCTGGATCTTCTTGGCCCGAACATATAGCACATACTTCTTTAATAGGAATGGGCATTGATCAGGGTCAGGACTGGAAGGATAACTTTTTAGTAAGAGAAGATGGTAGAAAATATAGACAATGGTTAGGCTTGGTTGGAATGAGTGAGAAGGATGGCGATACTACACCCGAGGACCAAACAAATTCATGGCTTTTTCCCGGAATCGTAAAGATGGTCGACAACTCCTCTTCATTCATTCAGTATAGTCATCAAGACAAGTATTTTGAATTTGAAACTAAACCAGAAAAACCTGCTTGCCATTTCACTGTCGTACCGAAAACAAAATTGATCAATCCAATCATACGCATTAAGCAATGGGGCAAAAAATCAGTTAAGGTTAACATGGGAGGAAAAGCCTTGGATTCATCTGATTATGTGGCATCAATAGATGAAGACGGCAACCTACTTTTACTTATTATGGGTGCATACACAGGTACAGTAAAAATAGAAGTGTATACCACCTCTTGACCATTGTCTTGAATCCATACTTTTACAAATTATCGCCTGCCTTTACCATGGCTATAGATTGGCCAGTTTGTTTTCGACTGGCTTCTAAAATTTCACACAAAGCCATGTTAGCTTTGTGTATTTATAGACAGTATTTTTACTACCAATTGATCTCTACAATATGGTTTCAGCGAGTATCTTCCTTTGGAATCTCCACAGTCAACAAACCAGCCTGAAAACTAAATTCACCTTTTCTGTTATCGACAAGAACGCTCTTCGGAGATTTAGGAATAACTGCGGCAAATATCGTTGACCTTCTTTTTCTCCTTTATAAATTTCGTTATATACTTTTTTGTGGAGTAATAGTTCTTCATGGTTCCAGGCCGTGGTGTAGTATGCATGGTGACATTATGATATTCAACCAGTTCCATAAGGGTCTTGCGCTGCTCATCTTCGCCCAGATAACGTAGTTTGATGGCCTTGGTAGTGATAATCTTTCTTTCTAAGTGCAGTTGCTTGTAGGAGTTGAATATCTCACCGTATACCTGTTCCAGATAACCGTTCAGTCTTTGGATGTTCGGGGCCGTTCCTCTTCCCCTTCCTTTGGTACTGTCCCATTCGGTTGCAGGGATATCCCGTTTCAAGCTAATCTCTGCGCGCTTCTGGTTGACCGTGATTCGGATATAGATATCCAATTGTTCGGGATCGTTTCTTTTTTTACGGGTAAAGAAGATTACCGATAATGTGCTTTCTGTTCGCATGTTGTACGTCTTTTTTGTTAAACAATAAATACTTGTAAAGACTACATCTAAATCGCCTTATTGCTACTTAAAAGTACAACAAACACTATACCGGTG
>JAGLKG010000533.1 GCA_023141835.1 Maribacter sp.
AAGTAAAACCATATTTTGAGGATATTAGGTACCATTGTGATAAATTAGAACGCCTTGTCGATGATAAATTATGGCCATTGACCAAGTACAGGGAGCTGTTATTTGTAAAATAGGGTAGCGATGCAACCATAGGTTGAGAGATTAAAGAAGACCCTTGTTTGTAGTATTTTTATCCTATATGCACTATGTGGCCTTAAGAACTTAATCAGTACATCATTAAAAATTTAAAAGCTCGCATTTTGTGGGCTTTTTTTAACGAATCCATTATTTTTGCCACAAACTACCGCAAATGGGTGCTTCAAATAGCGAAAGATATAATCAGAGAGGGGTCTCGGCCTCAAAGGAAGATGTGCATAATGCCATTAAGAATATTGACAAAGGACTGTTTCCGAATGCATTCTGTAAAATTGTCCCAGACTATTTGACTAACGATGAGGATTATTGTTTGGTAATGCATGCCGATGGTGCTGGTACTAAATCGTCCTTGGCCTATATGTACTGGAAAGAAACTGGTGATGTGTCGGTTTGGAAAGGCATCGCCCAAGATGCCCTCATTATGAACATTGATGACCTGATCTGTGTTGGCGCTACCAATCATATTATGCTCTCCTCCACAATTGGTCGTAATAAAAATTTAATTCCCGGTGAGGTCATCTCTGCCATAATCAATGGTACTGAGGAATTGATTTCTGATTTGGAAAAGCACGGTATGATAATCCATTCCACAGGGGGAGAAACTGCCGATGTGGGGGATTTGGTGCGAACCATCATTGTTGACTCTACGGTCACTGCTAGATTAAAGCGAAGTGAGGTAATCGATAATGGCAATATACAGGCAGGAGATGTTATCGTTGGTTTTGAATCTTTTGGCCAGGCAGTCTACGAAAAAGAGTACAATGGAGGAATGGGGAGTAACGGACTTACATCTGCCCGCCATGATGTTTTCTCAAAATATTTAGCACAAAAGTATCCCGAAAGTTTTGATGCATCCGTACCCGAAGAATTGGTGTATTCAGGCACTGTGAAATTAACCGATGCTATTGCTGATTCACCTTTGGATGCAGGTAAATTGGTGCTGTCTCCTACGCGAACCTATGCACCCATAGTAAAAAAAATATTGGAAAAATATAATTCTTCAGACATTCATGGTATGGTACATTGCAGTGGAGGGGGCCAAACTAAAATCCTTCATTTTGTTGATAATCTTCATATTCTCAAAGATAATTTGTTCCCGATTCCTCCTTTGTTCAGATTAATACAGGAACAATCAAAAACTGATTGGCAGGAAATGTACCAAGTTTTTAATTGTGGACATCGCTTGGAGATTTACGCTAATAAGACTGCGGCAGAGGATTTGATTGCTATTTCCAAGAGTTTTGGCGTTGATGCCAGAATTGTGGGTCGGGTAGAAGATAATCCAACCAAAAAACTCACAATACAAAGTGAGTATGGCACCTTTGCATATTAGGGTATACGATTAGCCCATTTATCACGTTGTTTATAGTAAATAAGTGGTTATGGAAAGAAAGGAATTTCTCATAAATTTAGGAGCTGGTGCGGCCTTTGCTCTAACTTTTCCTTGTTTACAGGGTTGTTCTAAGGATAGTGTGGATGGTGATATTGTACCTATGCCTTCTGGAGTCGATTTCACAATAGATTTAAGTTCGACCGAAGGGGCCAAATTGGCCGACAATGGTAGTTTTCTCCTTAAAAATTTAGTGGTTGTGGTCAAGAACTTGGAAGGTAACTTTGTTGCTGCAAGTCAAATATGTAGCCATCAAGGCTATGATCAAGTACGATTTGTCGATAACAATGGGGGTATTTTTTATTGTGATGTACATAAGTCCAGATTTGACCTTGATGGTACTCCTTTAAATCAAGTTGACAGTAGTCCGGCTAAGGCCTTGAAAGTTTATAATACTGAGCTTAATGGGGGTATTCTTCGAATTTTTGAATGATTGGATCGTTCTTCACAGCTATTACAGCCATTATAACCAAACCGCAGCAGATTATTTAATGAAAAGGAAATGGCTGTTTTAAGCCTTGATTTTTATACATACGATTATGACCTTGCTGTCTACAGCTCTCATCAATATGGAATGGGTATACGATATAAAGACATCTTCGCAAGTGCCAAACTGTTCACTTTTGGTCTAAAAACAATTGATTTTCGCTTTGGTAAATATGACCGTAGTGACGGACTCAATATATTTTCAGTCTAGGAGTTACCTTTGTTGGGGATTAGCTGAAATATATCCTTCATTCTCTAATTCAGTTGTGCTGTGTATCAGTTTGGAATACCCATTTTTCAATAAGTAAACTGAATCACTGACGTCTACAATATCTCGATAAAAATGGTCGGTAATGATGATGATACACTCTTTCTTCTTCGTCTGGATCATTTTTTTGATTTTTTCTACATAAATAGGAGCAATAAAAGAAAAGGGCTCGTCTAAAAGAATAATGGCCTTTTTAGTTTGTAATATTAAATAGGTCTCTATCACTCGAAGCTCCCCGGAAGATAATTCATTTACTCGCGTTTGTCCGTAAATTTTGAATGAATCAAATTGATGGGTAAAGTCATTCCAATTGGCATCAAAAAGTGAAAAAGCCTTAGATAGCTTTATGTTTTTTGGTAAAAGTTGATGTTGTGGCAAATAAGCAATATCGATATTTGAGTAAAGCCTTTTTCTTTGATTGATCCCATTTTTTCTAATCGTTTTGTACTTGGAATCAAGATTTCCAAATATGATTCGGAGCAAACAAGTTTTTCCACAACCATTGCGCCCA
>JAGLKG010000534.1 GCA_023141835.1 Maribacter sp.
CCCCTAACAAAGACCTTTAAAGTTGCATCCTATAGCCTAGTTGTTTTTTAACCCACCAAAGGAACCTATGATGAGTATAAAAAAATTAGGAACTTCTTTTATTATCTTACTGCTGGCGGGCTGTGCCTCCATTCCGCCCGAAGCACCCGAACTGTCCGCTGAACTGGGCCAACGGATCTCTGCCATTGAAGTGGCCAATATTACCCTGCTACATCGGTTTTTTGATCACAAACGCCAGGAGGTAGACCAATTTATAGAAGATGAATGGTTGCCGGAGTTTGCCGAACAGTTTTTCTCCAACCCTACCATAGCAGCTGCTTGGAACACTATCGTAGCTGAAGACGACAAAAAACAACGCCTTACCTTTTTAATAAAGACGGGACCCGGACTGCAAAAGAAAATCAACGGCAAAAGATTGGAGCTGATCAGGCCATTGGATGCTTTGGAAAGAACCATAGAGGGACAAATACGGGAAGAATACAACCAAGTAAGAGGAATGAACAATAGCATTACCAGCTTTTTGTCCTCTGCCGCCAAAGTGGCCGAGAACCGCAATAGGTATTTGGAAATGGTAGGCGTAACGGATGAAAAAATAGGAAAAGTAATTGACCGCACAGATGATGCCGTGACCCATTTATTGGGAAAGGCCAGTGCTGCAGAGGACAAAGTAGACAGGGCTGCAGATTTCTTAAACAAACTGCGGTCCATCAGAGATTCAATTTAACCTTAAAAGAACATAAAGATGCCAATAGATTGGGATGCATTTGATAGCGAAATAGATGCAATCATCGAAGCCAGTGCGGATGCCACAGACGACCGACTTGCATCGCGAATTTCGTCCATCACACGAATGACCGATGAGGAAGTGAAGGAACTATTTCCAGACCCAGGCGATGTAAAGAAGTTGGCGGACCTAATGAAAATCGTGAAATCGGCCGAAGAGAGGAATGATAAAATTAACAGTATTGTGGCCAATGCCGAAAAATTTGGGGGCGTCGTACTGTCCCTCCTGCAGAAATTCGCTTAATCATAATGTCCTTGCCAACACCTTGATTTTAGATTACTTTATACACCCTGGCTTAGCTAGGTGCCCTTCCAAAACACACTCCAAGTCCAGTCTATTGATTTTTGGCCTTATAAATAGCTTTTCTCTAAATTATCTTTCATAGCTTGGGTAAACTCCGTTTGGGTGCCATCTATCATAAACAATTTAACCCGTACCACAAAGGTGCCCCAGGCCTTTAACTCCAACTGAAAATGTTGGTCCCTATTGGCGACACTTCTATACCGGTTTTTAAAGGTGGGGTGAAGCACGTATTCTACTTTGGTTATTTTGTCCAGGTTTTTGTCCACATCAGATTCTATTTCCAGAAACATTTGATAATGGGGTTTCCCGTTCGCTCTAAATTGAACCGGTTTAAAATTTCTATTCAGTATTGATTTTAGCCTATAATCTGACATAGCAGGGGTTTATTATAATATTATAGATTCTATATCCGCATCTTCATCTTCATCGGTAGGTGCCATGGCACTGAGATGGGAAAGTATCTTTTCGTTTTCAATTTTCACCTCCTCCACTTGTTTAAGTGCCACATCACTTCCCCTATTTCCAAAATAATATCCTATTAAAGTGGTGAGTATGCCGCCCAATAGCAGAAATCCGTCCCTAAACAAGGCCAGCCATTCTTCCCCCTCTTGGGTTCCGTTGTCCATACTAAAACTACTCAAGGCTTTAACCAATAACACCAAGAGGATGACCACATACCCACCTAGGACGATATAAGTGATTCTAGTGGTTAGCATATTGGTTTGATCTATTTTGGAATTGCTCATTTTCACTTCGTTTGAATTGTTAGTAAATAACCTAAATACGGCGTTTTTATGGTAACGCACCTATTTTGATTACCAATGAGGCTACAGGAAAAGGCGCAGCAAAGGGGAAGAACTAACTTACAACTATTAGCGGTTAATAACAAGCCATTTTATGGATTATAGTTATTCGAAACCCCGCCAAACCCACTGGTCAAAAAAGGTAAAAAGAATAGTTTTGGATACCATTACTATTCCTAAAAATGGAAGTAACAAATAAGGGC
>JAGLKG010000535.1 GCA_023141835.1 Maribacter sp.
TCAAATTCGTATTCCCCGGCCTGGTCTACTTCTAAAAGCCAATATCCTGTTTTACGGATACCCCTTCGAATTTGTCCTTGCTGGTCCACAAAAACATCAAGCCAATCACAGGCTGTAAGCATCTGCGGATTTTCCTGTTCGTTTCCTATAATGATACGATTGGGGGTATTTACATCTTCCTTTACCCCGTCCCACCAAGAATCCAAATGGTTTTGCATTTTTTGGACCACTTCTGGATATTGGGAAATGATATTGGTCTGTTGCTTAGGATCGGTATCCAAGTTATAAAGTTCTCTACTTTCCAACAATCGCCAATCTTTCCAAAGCACACCTGCTTCTTCTTTTTTCATAATCGATTGCCCATAGGGGGAAGGATAATTAAAGCCCGAGGGCATTCTACTGTAATTGATTACGAACATCCGGTCTTCAGGTACGGTATCTTCACCTCTTAAAATGGGAGCAAGGCTCATCCCATCAAAATCTGTTGGCACCTTAACCTCCAATTGGCAAAGGTCAATAAGGGTAGGTAGAATATCTTGGGCTTGGGTCAATCCATTTATTTCCCTTGGTTTGGCCAGCTGGCCCAAGGGCCAACGGACAAATAGGGGAACACGATGCCCTCCGTCCCACAACTGGGTCTTCATACCCCGCATGCCGGCATTATAGTATAAGGGGCCATGGGTACTACCATTATCGGTCATAAAAATGACAATGGTATTTTTTTCCAAGTCGTTTGCCTTTAAGAAATCCAACAGACGCCCCATATTGGTGTCAATATTGCGCACCATCCCTAAATATTGGATTAGGCGGTTTTTTGTTTTTAGATCTAAATTAACCAAGGGGGATGTTTCAAACGCCCTGGCCAGGGCCTTGGCATCCTCTTCTTTGGAAATCAGGGGCCCATGGGGTGTATTCGTGGGAATGTAGGCGAAGAAGGGCTTTTCATTGGCAACAGAATTTTTCATAAAACCCATGGCTTCATCAAAAAAGACATCGGTGCAATAGCCTTTATAGGCTTTGAGCTCACCATTGTGAATATAGGTGTCATCAAAATAATCGTTTCCCCAATAATCAGAAACAGCTCCTATATGTGAAGAAGGAAACCAGACTGATTCTGTAAAACCACGATCTTGTGGACGATAAGGATAGTTAGGTCCTAAATGCCACTTGCCAAATATACCCGTCCGATAGCCATTGTCGCTAAAATAATTGGCCATGGTCGACAGCTCTGGATTTAATAATTCACGCCCACTGCTTACATTGATAGTCCCGTTGCGGGCGGCATCCAAACCGGTCATTAATTGTCCTCTAGTTGGGGCACACATAGGCGCCACGTGAAAATCGGTAAAACGTAAACTTTGTTTGGCCAGTTGGTCCAAATAGGGTGTTTTTAAAACCGGATTGCCATGAAATGAAAGTTCACCATAACCCTGATCGTCGGTCATGACAATAATAACATTGGGCTGTTTTTTAGAATTTGTCGGGGATTGATTGTTCATTGAGAACCCCCTATTCCCTTGTGCCATACATAGAACAACTATGAAGAAATAACAATGTGATATGCGTAAGTTGATTTTCATAAACATGTCTTTTTTAATTTATTTTCTCTCACTTTTTTGAACCTATAAACTAACACCACTTTAAAAACGATAGGTGTAAACTACTTTCATCGCCCCTCCTTGCTGTATGGTAAAAAACCTTTTATCCAA
>JAGLKG010000536.1 GCA_023141835.1 Maribacter sp.
TTTGATAATACCCTTCCTGCTTTTTAAAAACACCTGTAAGTCATTTACGAGTTTTTATGAACTATATAGCGTTCTATAAATGCAAGTAAAAAGCGTAAATATATGTAAGAAAAAATATTGAAAACCCAATAATTGTGATTATTTTCGATGCAAACATTAATCATTTATTAACTATAAATACATTATTACGAGAGAATTAGATTTAACTGAGATGGAGCAAATTGAGGGCGACGATGGCTTCTCCTGTTTCGGAGCCGTTGTTGGAATAATAGCGATTGCCACAATGGCGACCCCTGTAGGTTGGGTTGCATGGGGCGTTTTCATTGCAACGGGAATGTCTACTGGTTTTTCCCTTGGAGACTGTACTTATGATTTAGCGCATTAAAACATTTAAATTATGGACAGAAGAAGTTACTTTTTAATTGCGTTAGGCGTTATAACGCTTGGAGTTGTTATTTATCAATTTATTTTATATGACATAAAAGAATTGACTAGCACTAGGTCCATTCTAAAATTGGTAAGTGTTTTTACAATTGCTGTATCGAGTATAATTGGCGGTTTATTAATAAGGAAAACTAATAATAAACACTTATAAACACACAAGAGGAATAGTCCCTAATTAATCAGTTCATATACATCGCCGACAGTAAAATGTCGGCTTTTTTATTCTTACATATGACGAAAATCTCAATCATATTACCCGTCTATAATACCGAGGCTTATTTAGAACAGGCGATACAATCCGTCTTGGACCAGACTTATCAGAACTGGGAGCTTATTGCAATCAATGATGCATCTACCGATGGAAGCCTAGAGATTCTTGAACGGTATAAAAAAACAGAGCGTAGGGTCAAGCTGTTTGATTTTGAAAAGAACAAAGGACAAGGCTTTGTACGAAACTTTGGCCTAAATGAGGCCCATGGGGATTATATAGTATTTCTGGATTCAGATGATTTTTTAGCCTCTAAAGCTTTGGAGATCCTGAATGATAATATCCTTAAAAAACCAAATACGGAAGTATTTGTATGGGGTTTCACTACCTGTACGGCCAAAGGAAAAAAGGGCAAACCTAATTTACCTGCAAAACCCAAAAGTAAAAATGGGGAAACCCATTTTCAGTTAGGTATGTTATCCCGTAAAGGGTGTCAACCAGTGGCCTGGGTATATGCGGTAAAAAGAAGCCTCATTGAAAAACACGATATAAAATTCGCTGAAGGCATCTATTTTGAGGACATCATCTTCAGTACACAGATATTGTGGTGTGCCAAGAAAGTGGGCGTTATTAAAAAGCCCTGTTATTATTACCGAAAACACCAGGGCTCTATCACAGGAAAAGCTTCCAAACAAAAAATAGATGACAAGTTCACGGCCCACGTCCTTATTAAAACTTTTCTAGAAGAACAAGGGACCTTTGGGCAGTACGAGAGCTTATACTTAATCCGTTTTCTTACCCTCTGTGTCCGCACTTCTTTCAATGAATATCTTGCATTGCCAATGAAGGAAAAAGACAAGGAGCTTGATGACTATATGGATAAAATCAGAAAAAGCAACTTGCTCAAAAAAGAGAACCTTCTATTATTGCTCAACACGGCCTTCTCAATCCCTAAAAATGAAAAAGTAGTTCGCAATACATATATCAGCGCCTATTTTAGTTTAAAAGCTATTAAAAAAAGGTACACCCTGTATCGCCTGTTTATAAAGTTCGCCTCTAAAATACACCGCACACTAAAAAGAATAAGCCAATGATCGATCTGAAGAAAACCACAACACTATTTCTTTTTCTTGGCTTAATGATCCTCAGCCTTTTGTTGGGAGAAATGGCCATCTATTTTCTCAAAATGAACCAGTTAGTCTACAAAGATTTGTCTGAACAATTGACTCTAAAACAAATGGAGGAATTTTTTAATACTAAAGAAAGATGGGCTTGGGTAAGTTATTTGATAATACCCTTCCTGCTTTTTTTGAAACTAACGGTAATTGCCTGGGCATTGGGAATAGGAGGTTTTTTTAACGAAGTGTCTCTTTCCCATCGATCTTATTTTCGAATAGTATTGGTGTCGGAATATTTTTTTTTAATTCCAGCGCTTTCTAAAATCGCTTGGTTTTATTTTTTTGAAACCGATTTTACCTATGAACAGGTACAGCAGTTTGTGCCATTTTCACTGCAAAGTATAATGGACACCAGCAGTATTCCGAATTGGGCCCTCTACCCTTTGCAGCTGTGCAATCTTTTTGAATTGGCCTATTGGTTTATACTGGCATTTTTGATTGGTAAGGCGAGCAAGGCCAATAATGGAATCAAGGTGGTCTCGACAGGTTATGCTCCAGCTTTATTGGTTTGGGTGGTGTTTATTATGTTTTTGACTTTAAACCTTAGCATATGAGAAAAAAAATAAAAAAAGGTGTGATATTCCTATTTCTATTGGTGGTTGGAGCTTTGGGCTATCAATTTTATAAGGCCTTTCAGAAAAAGGAAATACAATCCGAGAAGATTGTGAATTTGCCCGAGCTTTCATTGTACGATGCCAAGGGGAATTTAATAACGGAAAAAGACATTGATAATGGGAAATGGACCGTGTTCGTCTTTTTTAATTCGGAATGCCATTTTTGCCAAGAAGAGGCTCAACAATTGAACAGTGTAAAAGGATTAATTAAAGAAATAAACTTCCTTTGGGTGTCATCGGAGGACCTAAAGGCCATTAGTGACTTTCAGGAACAATACCAGCTTACCGATTCTCCGAATATTACTTTTTTACAGGATGCCGATGCCAGTCTTACAAACAGATGCCATATTACAGCAACTCCACAATTCTTGGTCTATAACCCAGAAGGCAAATTAATCAAAAACCATAAAGGCGCATGGCGTATTGACAATTTACTTAAGAACATAGATAATGAATTTAAAGTACCTTAAAAAAACTGCCGTCTTACAGCATGATGCCTCCGACTGTGGCGTAGCGTGTCTACTTTCTGTAATTCGATTCCATGGTGGAGATGCGTCTTTGGATGAACTGCGAAGACAAAGTGGTACCCATAAACAGGGAACAACCTTGTTGGGCCTTTTTCAATCTGCTGATAATTTGGGCTTTGATACCACTGGGAACGAAGCGAGTATGGCCCACCTTAAAGAAATAATGGAACCGGTGATACTTCATGTTGTCACCCCTGAACAAAGAAGGCATTACCTTGTTTGTTATGGTTGGAAAAATGACAGGTTTATTATGGCTGATCCAGCCGAAGGAATTGTTTTTTTAACGGAAAATGAGCTTAATATACAATGGACAAGTAAGGCTTGCTTAGTTTTGTCACCCAACGATGATTTTGAAAAGGCATCGGCGAAACAAGAAAACAAAAAAAAGTGGTTTTGGAATCTTTTGAAACCGGACCTGATTCTTTTAAGGTTTAGTATAATCATAGGTATTGGAGTAGCGGTTCTGGCCATGGCTCTTTCTGTTTTTTCCCAAAAACTCGTCGACGATATTTTACCATCACGACAATTAGAAAAGTTAATAGGCGGAATAGGGCTGTTACTCTTATTGTTATTGGTTAGAATTGGACTTTCGGGATTGAGGGACTATTTTTTGATTTTTCAATCGAGGGCGTTTAATGTTCGCATTATTGACAGTTTTTATTCCGCTCTTTTGCAATTGCCTAAATCTTTTTTTGATACTCGTAAAATAGGAGAATTAGTGGCAAGATTAAACGACACCTCTAGAATACAGCGTGTAATACAACAGGTTGCCGGCAATGCGATTATAGATGGTATTGTTGTATTGATATCAATGGGATTTTTGCTTTACTACGATTGGAGAAGTGCATTAATAGCTGCTATAAGCCTCCCTATATATGTATTGGTGTTCTACAACTACAACAAAAAAATCATTACGGCTCAGCGGGGAGTAATGAAGGCCTACGCGGTAAATGAAAGCAATTATATTGCAACAATGCAGGGCATTAATGACATAAAGAACAATAATAGGGAGCCTTTCTTTAAATTGTTGAACCAAAGTGTTTATGGCTTCTTTCAAAACACCATATTCGCATTGGGAAAAATAAACATCCGATTAGGAATCTATTCGGGTATCATAGGTGTTTTTTTTATAGTTGCCATTCTAGGTTATTCTTCCGTTCAGGTACTCAATGAAGTTCTTACTGTAGGAGAACTTATGGCAATCTTGGGTATTGCTGGCACACTGATTCCTTCAGTTACCAATCTTGCGTTATTGGCCATACCCATAAATGAAGCTAAAATTGCTTTTGAACGAATGTTCGAGTTTACCGGATTGGAAAGTGAGAAGACCGGAATAAAGAAGATTAAAAAACTAAAGACCATTTCTATCCGGAAAGCCAGTTTCCGTTTTCCAGGGCGCAAACAACTTTTCAAGGATATTTCAATGGAAATTCCTTCAAATAGTTTTGTGGCCCTTGTTGGAGAAAGTGGAAGTGGTAAATCTACCCTGGGTGCCATCCTTCAAAAACATTATCATTTGGAAAAAGGGGAAATAGTAATTAACGATGAAATTTCATTAAACGATATAAAACTAAAAAATTGGCGAAAAAAGATTGGTGTAGTACCACAAGAAATAACTGTTTTTAATGGAAACGTAATCGATAATTTAGTTCTAGGTGTTGAACAAAACCCACAAAAAGTAATTGACTTTTGCTTGAAAATGGGATTTGATGATTTATTCAATTCTTTTCCGCAAGGCTATAATACGCTTTTAGGAGAAGAAGGAGTTAACATTTCCGGGGGTCAAAAACAAATTCTGGCTATTGCAAGGGCGTTATACAATAATCCAAAATTGCTTATTTTGGATGAAGCTACCGGGGCTTTGGATAGAAAAACAGAGGAGTTTGTTTTGAAACTACTGAAAAAATTGAAAGATAAGATATCAATACTATTTATTACCCATAGAATTCACATCCTTAAAGATTTCGCCGATATGATTTATATTTTGGAAGATCAAATGATAGTTGATTCGGGTTCTCACGAAACCCTTTTGAAGACAGATAATCTTTACGGTAATTTTTGGAAGGATATAAATACTCGATAAGCGTCTATGGCTTAATATTTAGAAATAAACTCCTCTACTTTTTCTACCATTTTTGGGCTTCCACAAAAGAAGGGAACTCTTTGGTGTAATTCGGTGGGTTGGAGTTCCATAATTGGAGTGCTACCATCACTGGCCTTGCCATTGGCTTGTTGGGCCAAAAATGCCATAGGATTGCATTCATATAATAATCGAAGCTTGCCATTGGAAGCCAGATTGCTTTTCGGGTACATATAGATGCCGCCCTTTATCATATTTCTGTGAAAATCGGATACCAAAGAACCAATATATCTAGAGGTGTACGGTCTGTCACCTTCCTCTTTTTGGCAATACTTGATATAGTCTTTTACCCCTTGGGGAAAATGAATGTAGTTGCCTTCGTTTACTGAGTATATTTTACCGGATTCGGGGAATCGCATATCAGGATGGGAAAGATAAAAAGTGCCAATGGCAGGGTTTAAGGTAAAACCATTTACGCCGTCTCCTGTCGTATATACCAGCATGGTAGAAGTGCCATAAATAATATAACCGGCGGCAACCTGGTTTTTACCGGGCTGAAGAAAATCTTCAAGCGTAACGGGTGTTCCTACCGGGGTTATCCTTCTATAAATTGAGAAGATCGTACCCACAGATACATTGACATCAATATTGGAGGAACCATCCAAGGGGTCGATAAGAACCACATATTTATTTTGGTGCTGTTCGTCGTTACTGTTTATGCTAATAAAATCATCTTCCTCTTCGGAGGCAATACCACAAACAATCTCACGATTTGTTAAAGTTTGGATGAACTTTTCATTGGCAAGAACATCCAATTTTTGTTGATTTTCCCCCTGTATGTTGGTGTCTCCCGCAGTGCCCAGAATATCGACCAAACCTGCCTTGTTGACCTCATGGTTTACCACCTTGGCACCCAATCGAATAGCATTTATTAGTTTCGAGAGCTCTCCGGAGGAATATTGAAACGAGGATTGGTTTTCAATGATAAACTCGCCCAGTGTTTTATTTTTTTTACCAATCATGGATTAGTGTGTGTTTTGACCACAAATATCGGTTTATTTGTGATACTATATCGTTTTCGTAATCAAATGATATTTTATATTTATAACTTTGTGTTTTATTTGTAACAATTATGAAGTATACTATTCGAAACGCGAAAGCTGAGGACATGAAAGATTGTCATGGGCTTATAAAAGAATTGGCCCGCTTTGAAAAGGAGGACAATGCCGTTGAAGTAACCGTTGATGATTTGATTAGGGACGGGTTTGGCGATAGACCTCTGTTCCATTGTTTTGTCGCTGAATCAGACTCCAAAATTGTTGGTATGGCATTGCTGTACAATCGTTATTCTACTTGGAAAGGACCCATTATCCATTTAGAGGATTTAGTGGTGTCTGAAACTATGCGCGGTACCGGATTAGGAACAGCTTTACTGGACGAAGTTGTTAAATATGGCGCTAATTTAAGAGTGAAACGCATAAACTGGGAAGTATTGGATTGGAACGACCCTGCAATTAATTTTTATGAAAAAAAGGGAGCCAAAGTATTGCGGGATTGGGATGTGGTTCATTTAGATGAAAAAGGAATACAGAATTATATTCAGAATTTATGAGAATTTTCAAATTTGGCGGTGCTTCGGTAAAGGATGCCAATGGAGTTAAAAACCTTGTTAAGGTTTTAGAGGAAGTAGGTCATGAAAATACACTGGTCGTGGTTTCTGCGATGGGTAAGACCACAAATGCCATGGAAAAGATAGTTAACTGCTATTTTAGTGATGAACAAGAATTAAATGCTGCAGTCCAGGAGGTAAAAGAGTATCATAACGGTATTTTATTGGACTTGTTTCAGAATAATCAACATCCGGTTTTTGAAAAAGTAAAATCATTGTTTGATGAGGTTCAAGGCTTTTTGGCTAGGACTAAATCCCCTAAACACAGTTTTGTATATGACCAAGTAGTTGGTTATGGAGAATTGGTGTCAACAACTATTTTGAGTGTTTATCTCAACGAAATAGGTATCAAAAATTCTTGGTTGGATGTTCGCAGTTATATAAAAACCAACAATAATTATCGGGATGCTATAGTAAATTGGGAAAAAACGCAGGAATGTATTTCTAAAGGTGTCGATAAAAAACAACTTCATATTACCCAAGGGTTTTTGGGTAGTGATGATAATAACTTTACGACTACTTTAGGTCGTGAAGGTTCTGATTATACAGCGGCCATATTTGCGTATTGTCTTAACGCCAATTCTGTGACCATATGGAAAGATGTTCCCGGTGTACTTAACGCAGACCCCAGATATTTTGAAGAAACCCAATTGTTAAATCAGATTTCCTATAGGGAAGCCATAGAATTGGCCTTTTACGGAGCATCTGTAATTCACCCTAAAACCTTACAACCTTTACAGCGCAAAGAAATTCCGTTATTGGTCAAGTCATTTATCAACCCAAAAGGAGCTGGGACAACTGTAGGTAAAGGAATCACCTTGGAACCGCATGTGCCCTGTTATATTATAAAGAAAGACCAAGTGCTGATGAAGCTTTCTTCCTTGGATTTTTCCTTTATCGTAGAGAATAATATAAGTGAGCTTTTTAAAATGCTCCATGATCATAAAATGAAGGTAGATTTAATCCAAAATTCGGCTATAAGTTTCTCTGTTTGTGTGGATAATAAGTTTGGACGTCTTCAGGATTTATTGAATCTGTTGAAAAGCAGGTTTAAGGTGGTTTGTCACGAAGGTGTTTCTCTTTATACCATTCGACACTTTAATTCTGATGCTATTGCCTCATTGCAAAACGGTAAGGAGATTTTATTGGAACAGCGTGCCAATTCAACCGTTCAACTTGTGGTGAAATAGTTGGCTGGCTTTAAATTCAGACTTCCTATAATTGTTCTTCCAATAGGTATTTTGCTATATTTATGTTTCCATTAATGATATAAAGCATGGGTTTAGTGACCGCTAAGGAAGTAGCCAAGGCAATTAATCTTCACAAATACGGTTTTTCAGGCACCTTTATGGGGTGGGTCTTGATGAAGGTCACTAGGATTTCAGGAATTAATCGGTTTTATCTTAAGCACAAACATTTGGAGGGGATAGCTTTTTTGGATGCTATTTTAAAACACTACCAGATAGATTTTGAGATTCCCGAAGAAGATTTTAAACGCCTGCCCAAAGAGGGTTCTTACATTACGATATCCAATCATCCACTTGGAGGAATAGATGGCGTTCTTTTATTGAAACTATTGGTGACCCACAGATCGGATTTCAAGATTCTCGCCAATTTTCTGCTCAATAGAATAGAACCCATGGCACCTTATATTTTACCGGTCAATCCGTTTGAGAATCATAAAGACGTAAAAAGTAGTCTAGCTGGATTCAAAAGTGCCATGTCCCATTTAAGGGAAGGACACCCATTGGGCATTTTTCCTGCAGGGGAGGTCTCAACATATAAAGATGGTAAATTAATTGTTGACAAGCCCTGGGAGGAAGCCGCTCTTAAATTGATACGTAGGGCCAAAGTACCTGTAGTACCTATTTATTTTCATGCAAGAAATAGCAAGTTCTTTTATAGATTGTCAAAAATCAATGATATTTTCAGAACGGCGAAGTTGCCATCCGAGGTTTATTCACAGAGAAACAGGCCAATTAAAGTAAGAATAGGACAACCTATTTCAGTGGCGGCACAGAACGAACAAGAAAGCTTGGAGGATTTTACTGAATTACTGCGCAAAAAAACCTATATCCTTTCCAATGCCTATGAAAAAGAGCGCCTGATAGATCAAATACCGACTTCGTTAAAATTGCCCAAAACACCTAAAAAGATAGCCACAGCAGTACGTACCGAAGTTATTGAAGGTGAAATTGAAAAGCTAAGGGAGAAGGATTGCAGGATGTTGCAGAGCAAGAATTATGAAGTTTTTTTGGCAAAGGCCAACGACATGCCATTTATACTCAAGGAAATAGGAAGGCAGCGTGAAGTGACTTTTAGGGCCATAGGAGAGGGTACCAATAACGCTATTGATTTGGACAAATTTGATGCATTCTATCACCATCTGTTTCTTTGGGATAATCATGATAAGGAAATAGTAGGGGCGTATCGCATGGGAATGGGGACTGAGATCTTTGAGCAATACGGAATCGATGGTTTTTATCTGCAGGACCTATTTCGATTTGAGCCCGAGCTTTTTGGGATGATGAAACAATCCATTGAAATGGGGAGGGCCTATATCATTAAAAAGTACCAACAAAAGCCAATGCCCTTGTTTTTGTTGTGGAAGGGTATAGTACACACTACATTAAGGCATCCCGAACATAAATATCTCATAGGAGGTGTTAGCATTAGCAATCAGTTTTCCAACTTTTCAAAATCCCTGATGATCGAGTTTATGAAAAGTAATTATTGGGATCCGTACGTGGCGCAATATATCAGTCCTAAAAAGGAATTCAAGGTTAAATTGAAGGATGCGGATAAGGAGTTTATTTTTGATGAGACCAAAGCGGATTTGAACAAATTCGATAGGCTGATCAATGAAGTGGAACCTGGGAATCTTCGGTTGCCTGTACTCATAAAAAAATACATCAAGCAAAACGCAAAAGTCGTCGCCTTTAACGTAGACCCTCTTTTTAATAATTCGGTAGACGGACTAATGTATATACGAATAGCGGACCTTCCCGAAAGTACGGTAAAACCGGTTATGGAAGAGTTTCAGGCTGAGTTGGAACGCAAGTTTGCTGAAAACTTGCAAAACGGGGATAGTTAGATCAATTTTTCATCGTAAACTTTTGGGACCCTACACTTTCAGTATGGATTCCCATCTGCATGGGAGTGACAAAATTACTGAAATCTAATCTACGCCAATCACTTTACTTCTACGTTCAAAAAGCAGATTATCTTTCCAGGTCCCATGGAGTTTGCCAACCCGTTCCCGCTTGCCTATATACCGAAAACCGACCTTTTCATGCAATCTAATACTTCCTTTGTTTTCAGGGAATATACCCGATTGTAAGGTCCAAAACCCTTCACTTTCACTTTGTTCAATAAGCTGTTGCATTAATAGTTTGCCAATACCTTTGCCTTCATGGTTTTGACTCACATATACGCTTACTTCGGCCACGCCTCCGTAGACGCATCGATCAGAGACGGGCGACAAGGCCGCCCATCCTAATACGATATTATCAGCTGTAACAACAATCCTACATGTATTCAAATGTGCATTGTTCCAAGATTCATACGAAGGAATATCCTTTTCGAAGGTGGCATATCCCGTTGCTATTCCTTCTGCATATATTTTGGAGACCCCTATCCAATCTGATGGATGCATTTCTCGTATCTGCATATATGTTTATTTAGCAACAACCACCGCTAGGCGAACAACACGCTTCTTCCTGTACGCCTTTTTCGACGGGTACGTTATAGGTTTTTGCTTTGCAATCTGTTTGTTCAACACCCAATTTCATAATGAGCTGGCCTTCATTGAAAGTAAAACCGTTTACAAAGAGCTGTGCCGTGTGGAAGTTGGAATTACTGTATTCGAATTTTACTTCGGCCTTCCGCTCCATAGGTTTCATTTGGTCCACCTTATTTAGAATGGCCAATGCCTTGTAGACGGTCATATACTCTCTTTTGCCTTTTTCTTTAGGACTTTCCCAAAGTTGTATAATGGTCTCTTTCCAAAAATCGGTGTTAGCGCCACAATCCACGGCATCGATTGTAATGTTCTTGACTTCTGTAACATGGTAATTTGCACCCACATACTGCCCGTCTTTATATTCAAAAAGCAGGCTTTTGTTAGGGTTTTCTTTTAGAAGAGATAGGAATTCATTTGTTTTCATATTCAAAAATTTAACAACAATTAAACGTAGTCTTATCAAAAAAGGAATTCAAAAGCTCTTGAATTTCCTTCCATTTTTTTAGATCAATACAGTAACAGACTTTTTTGCCACTGATTTCCCCTGCTATCAAACCAATGCTTTTAAGCTCCTTTAGATGTTGGGAAATAGTGGGTTGCGCCAAACCTATTTCTTCAACAATATCATTACAAATACAGGCCTTCTGTCTACTGATGTATTGAAGGATCGCAATTCTTGCCGGGTGGGCCAGAACCTTGAAAATGGTGGCCAATTCGTTTTGTCTTTTATTGAAAATCTGTGTTTTGGTAATGCCCATTACGTATTTATATATTGCAATATTACGATAATAAATCGAACAAAAAAAGCCAGACTCAAAAAAATCCAACTTTCTATGTTTTTTAGAACCAAGGTTTTTTGCCTACTTGGTAGGTATTGTAAAACTCTTCATCGCTTTTAGTTAAATAAATTATGCCCTCAATCAACCCTAAAATACCCATAAGGGAAGCCCCGATGCCACATGTAAAAAAGCCCAATACTACGGTAACCACCAACATAATTATACCTTCCTTGTTGTAGCCCAAAATAAACTTATGTATCCCCAATGCTCCCAATACTATAGCTAAAATACCCGCTAGTAATTTTTTGTTTTCCCCGCCAGCACCGCTAAAAGCATCTTTGGCATTTTCGGTAAATTCTTTTGCTGATTCTTTAGCACTTTCAAAGGCATCTTCCGCTTTGTCCCCTAAATCTTTATTTTCTTCTGACATTGTATTTATTTTTTGATGGTTAATATTAACCTTAAATGTAGCAAATATTTGAATATCAATGAAATGATTACGAATACAGAAAAATTCACCAAAATTGTTTCTGGCTGGGTTTAAAATATTTGGTATCCTCATTCATGAGACTCCATCGTGTGGAACAATCATGCCCTTCTTTGTCCTTTCACCAGAAAGTACATCCATATTGGTCTGTGTTCAATCAAAAATGGTTTTTATACCCATCTTTTATTTGGTCCGGATTTTTGATTCTAAAGAAAAAACCTCCCAAACCTGTTACCCTATTTTGCATCTTATCTATTTTTAATTGCTTTTTCGTACGTGTCGATCCATTCCCCAACGGAGATCTTTGAAGATAGTTCACCAATAAGTTCATAAGGAACGTCATCCATGTATTTTAATCGGATGCAACTTTTCCCCATGTCCAATTTACGTTTACAGTGTTTGGAAAACTCGGCAACAAACCAGTCCAATAGCTTTTTATCTGAATACACTCCCATATGGTATACCGCTACAAAGTTTTTTTGGGAAGCCAGATTCATAAAGGGTAGGGGCAAACTTGTATCGCAGTGGTACCCATCGGGATAAAGGCTATGCGGTACTACATAACCCAACATGCCGTAACTCATTTG
>JAGLKG010000537.1 GCA_023141835.1 Maribacter sp.
AAGTGGCTTTTGATTTCATGATATTACTTTTTGCGTTGAAGAATTAGGGATGAGATCAAGGAAACGACCAACCCGATGATTACTTCTGGCAAATTGTTATGCGATTTCTCCCTTCGGTCGAAATGATATTTTCAAGGAATTTACTCCTAAATGTGCACTGGGTAAAGTTAGCAAAATTCGGCCTTGATTTTGTCTACGATCGTTTGTGCTAGTTTTTCTTTACTTTCCCGGGTCCATCCTGCTACATGCGGAGTAAACAGTACGTTTTCTGCCTGTGTCAGATATTTAAAGGATTCGGGCATATCATTAGTATCAAACATATTCTCGAAGGAGGATTTTTCTTGTTCAAGAACGTCTAGTCCCGCACCCAATATTTTGCCTGTTTTGAGATGTGCTACCAAATCATCGGTAATTACACATTTGCCCCGAGCGGTATTCAGCAACCAAAATGGATTTTGAAAAGCTTCGACAAAGTCTGAATGTATCATGCCAATGGTTTCAGGTGTTTGGGGAACATGTAGGCTCAGTACATCTGTTTTTTGTTGTAATTCAAGAATCCCTACTTGTCGGGCGTTTTCGTCACCAACGCCTCCCTTGATATCATAGCATATGATTTCAACATCAAAACCTTTTAGTTTTTTGGCAAAGGCCTTTCCCATGTTTCCATAACCAATAATTCCTATGGTTTTGCCATCAAGTTCTATACCTCGATTACCCTCTCTGTCCCATTGGCCTTTACGCACTTCCTGATCAGCTTTGTTAAGCTT
Source organism: Maribacter sp. (assembly GCA_023141835.1). Lineage (GTDB taxonomy): Bacteria > Bacteroidota > Bacteroidia > Flavobacteriales > Flavobacteriaceae > Maribacter_A. The sequence continues at coordinate 768 of JAGLKG010000537.1, forward strand.
ATTGAATAGGGAAAGCAACATGCCCAACGTATGTTCACCTACAGCATTTCTATTGCCCTCTGGAGCCGCAGCCAAAAATACACCTTTCTTTTTGGCATAATCCACATCAATATTCTCTAGACCAGCGCCAACACGACCAATGAACTTTAAGTTTGTGGCCCTGTCTAAAAAAGTTTTATCTATTTCGAACCTGCTTCGAATTATGAATCCGTCATAGGCATCGATTTTATTTTCGATTTCCTTTTTTGAAGAAGAATAATCCTCGTCATTCTGGAAACCTAATTGTTCAAATTGTTCAATAAGTAAGGGGTGATTGGTGTCTAAGTGTAAAACTTTCATGAAGTAAAGATATGAAGTACTTGTCATTCCCAGAAAGGGGGAATCCATTTTTACCTTGAGGGTTCATTGGTTCCGTGCCAAGCATGGAAGGACAATATCGTTATATTTTCGGGTAGTTGGTCTTCGTTTTTACATTTTTCACAGTACCGGTATGCGCTGTGGATAGCTTTTCAAAAAGGAGTACATGTACTTCCTCTCCATTTTTGGTCATTGGGTTGTGTTCCATTCCTTTAGGAATCACTATAATCTCTCCTTCATTTACAACTTCAGTCCTATCTCTAAATTGCATATACAAAGTGCCTTTGAGCACCTGAAAAAGTTCATCTTCATTTTCATGGGCATGCCAGACAAATTCACCTTGGACTTTGGCAAGAAGCACTTGCATGTCATCAACGATGGCTATTTGATGGGGATGCCATTGCGCCTTGAATTCGGCATGTTTTTCTTTCAGGTTGATGGATTTCATAATCAATATGGAATTATTCGGAGTATTTAAATACGATTGTAATTGAAGCAATTATCTTAAATCCCCAAAACCACTTTAGCAATCCAAAAATAAATCAAGATTCCAAAAATATCATTACTGGTTGTAATAAAAGGCCCTGTTGCAATAGCAGGGTCTATATTTCTTTTATCCAAGAATAAAGGAATAAATGTGCCTATTAAACCAGCAACAATTATGACCACGATCAAAGATATGGAAATTGCCAACGCTGTTAAAAAATGACCATTATATGCCCATGTGAACAAGAGCAAGACTGCTGCTAAGATTACCCCATTCAGGCTGGCCAAAAGCATTTCTTTAATGAGTCGATTACTTATGCTTCCTTTAAGATCATCATTGGCGAGACCTTGTACGATAATAGCACTGGATTGCACCCCGACATTACCCGCCATGGCAGCGATCAAAGGTGTAAAGAAAAACAAAATGGCATGATTGCTGATCATATCCTCAAATCCGCCCATAATGGCCGCTGCTCCAACACCCCCAACAAGTCCTAAGAACAACCATGGCAAACGGGCACGGGTTAAATCCCAAATGCTATCATCAGCTTCGACATCTTGGGAAATACCAGCTGCCAACTGGTAATCTTTTTCAGCTTCCTCCTTGATTACATCTACAATATCATCAATAGTGATGCGCCCTACCAATCGTCCCATCTCGTCTATTACAGGAATGGCTTCCAAATCATATTTGGACATTATTTTAGCGACTTCCTCAGGGTCTTCGTTAACATTCACAGAATCTACTTTAGGGATGTAAACGTCACTGATATCACTTTTTGTTGAAGTGGTTAAAAGGTCTTTTAAGGAAAGTCGACCCTTGAGCCTGTCATCATCATCAACCACATAAATGGAGTGTACACGGGTTACATTTTCAGCTTGGGCGCGCATTTCCTTTACGCAGGTTAGCACATTCCAGTTTTCCCGTACTTTGACCAATTCCTTGGCCATGAGCCCTCCAGCCGAGTTCTCATCGTAACGCAAAAGATCTACAATATCCTTGGCATGTTCCCGATCCTCTATTTCGGAAATTACCTCTTGGACAATCTCTTCAGGCAGTTCTGCGATGATGTCAGCGGCATCATCGGTATCAAGTTCTTC
>JAGLKG010000538.1 GCA_023141835.1 Maribacter sp.
AAATGGAATTCATCGACATAGAAATCCCCAACTTCTTTACCCCTGATGGTGATGGTAATAATGACTCCTGGATGCCTCTAAATATTGAGCCTTATCCAGAAATACTAATCAAGATTTATGATCGTTATGGTAGAGTGGTAGAGGACAATATCATCAATCGAAAGGGATGGGATGGAACCTACCATGGGGCAGACCTTCCGACTGGTGATTATTGGTACGTAATACAATTACATGGCGAGAATGATGATCGCGAGTTTGTTGGCCATTTTACCCTTTATCGATAAACCTAACCAAAACAATAATGCGTAATAAATTATCGATTTTGCTACTGCTTGTCAGTGTCCTTGTCGTAAAGGGGCAAGAACTTACCATTCCCCAACTTTCACAATATTTGGCAGACAACCCATTTGTGATGTCACCGACTTACGCTGGTATCGGTGATTACGTTAAAATACGGGTAAACGGACTTACACAATGGGTAGGTATCAAAGATGCCCCAGATACCCAATCGCTGGCCGCCGATATGCGTTTAGGTGAAAAGTCTGGGTTTGGTGCCCTACTTTATAACGACAGTAATGGTGAAACCAAACAGCGTGGGGCTCGACTTTCCTTTGCCCACCATTTGACTTTAGATAGGTACGATGATGAATTCCTCTCTTTTGGTCTTTCGTATAATTTCAATCAGTTTAGAATAGATATTGAGAATTTCGACGCCCTTGACCCCAGTGTAACCGATGACCGGGCCACAACAAACCACAACTTTGATGTAGGTGTCATGTATCGTTACGACAAGTTTTACTTTAGTTTAAATGCCTCAAACCTTTTGAATAAGGACCTTACAAGGTTCAATCCTGTTTTTGAACCCAACACTTTACGTAATTATTATGCATATACCGGCTATAGATATACCAAAAACAAGAATAGTACCTTAGAGATAGAACCTTCAATATTCTTCCAGCTTTTTGAGAGCGACGGCAGATCCGTAACCGATTTGAACGTGAAATTCAGATGGTATGATTTTGAGGATTATTACTATGTCGGGGCTACCTATCGCTTTTTGAACGACCAAATTGGCAGTCCTCTTTATATTGCACCCATCGTAGGCCTTAAAAAGAACAATTTTTATTTTGGATATTCCTATCAAATTATTTTAAATGAAATTCTGGGGTATAGTACAGGCACACATGTGGTAACCTTGGGAGTAGACCTTTTCCAAGGCATAAGTAATTGTAGATGTACCTATTGAAAAACAAGGTATTTGGCCATTTCACTTCCAGCAGATAGAATTATATTCCAATTTAAAGTTGGTCTTTTACACACCATTTTTTACTAGATTGATTTAAGTTTGTGAAAACTTATAACTTTGCAATGGGAACAATACATGTAACCAATATCCGGGCCCATGCCCATCATGGCTGTTTGGCTGAAGAAAGCATCATTGGCAGTGAATACCGGGTTGATGTTTCCGTAAAGGCAGATTTATCAAAGGCCTCAATTTCGGACCGTCTTTCAGATACCGTTGATTATGTTCATATTAATCGCATTATAAAAGAAGAAATGCAGATACCCTCAAAGCTTTTAGAACATGTCGCAAAACGCATCATAAATCGAATTTTATCGGAAATTGAAATGACTAAAAAGATAAAGGTCTCTGTATCAAAAATAAACCCTCCTATTGGAGGCGATGTTGAAATGGTGACCGCAGTTTTAAGTTCAAAAAGATCATGATCAATCTTTTTGAAACCTAAGAATAAGGTGCTACATTTGCATCTTAAAATGGCATCGTGGCCGAGTGGCTAGGCGCAGCTCTGCAAAAGCTTGTACAGCGGTTCGAATCCGCTCGATGCCTCAACAAAAACCCTCCTTGTTTATAAGGAGGGTTTTTTTATATCCTAGACAAAACAAATGGTACTACTCCCGAATCTGTTCTATTTTTTTTATCCCCTTTTCTATATTGAATTTATCTTTTGGTAAAAAACCCTTGATAACAAGAACCAATCCGCAAATAATCAATACAATACCCAATCCTTTTTTTATCCGTGAAATTCTTTTGTGCGTGAGTTTCCTTTTTAATTGTTTGGCCAATAATATTTTTAAAATATCAGTTGCCAAATAAGCCCCGAGCATGGTCAAGAAAAAAACGATGATACGATTTGGGTCATTGTTTAAACTAGGACCCACCACAATAATAATTCCCAGCCAAAAAACAAGTACACCAATATTTATGAAATTCAATAAAAATCCTTTTATGAATAAACTGAGGTAATCACTTTTTCTTGATTTAAGTGAAGGCTTGTCTTTTTTAATTTCTGTCTTAAAATAGGTAGTAATTCCATACACTAAAAGAATTACGCCTCCAAAAACGAATAGACCAGGTTGATTGCTTAAATTTTCCAACAATTGAAAACTACTGAAGTAAGCAACCACCAAAAAAACAACATCTGCAAGAATAACACCCAAATCAAAGACCAAAGCCGCTCTAAAACCTTTAACTGCACTTGTTTCCAATAGAACAAAAAAAACAGGACCAATCATAAAGCTCAATAGAAAACCCAAGGGAATTGCTGCCTGAATATCTTCTAACATAGGGATTACATTCTTGTTATTTTTCCTCCAAACACTGTTTTTTCATCCATTTTTGCGGGATTACCATATACCAGTACCTCACCTCCCGCCTTTACAGTAGCCTTTACATAATCTGAAGCATAAATTTCTGCCCTTGATCCAGCGTTGACATTTATAGTTGAAAATTTGGTCCTTAGCTCTTTGCCTTCATAAATACCTCCTGTATTTATGACAACATCCTGTAAATCAGCCGTTCCAGCAGTTTTAACAACACCTCCCGTTACGGTCTTCACTAATAGTTGTTCAACTTCCGTATATAATTGTAGTTCTCCCCCCTCTTGTGCTTTTAGTTCCAAAACATCCTGGACAATGGCATCTTCACACGTTATTCTAGCATCTTCATTAACATCCAAAACTACTAGTTTATTCGAATAATAAACAACAACGAATGTTCTATAACCACTAAACATTTTTGTTGTTTTCATTCGTATTTTAAGAACTCCCTCATTATTTACAATGACCACATTCTTCGTATTGGTACCTGTAATAACCGCTTTGTTTTCGTTTGATTTAACCAATTTTA
>JAGLKG010000539.1 GCA_023141835.1 Maribacter sp.
CTTGTTCAAATTGTCAAAATGCACAGCCGGTTATTAAAATAATGGATTCGTGAATATTCGATTACGGTAGGCATCAATATTTAGTGCTCATTTCATACCTAAAACCACCTATTTTATACCTAATTCCTAAGCATATTCTGAGTTTATCCATACTCAACCATATTGTTGCATTATATTCGACAAAAATTAGGATTTGAAACTCCATATAACTTCATTAAAGACTTTTGTTCTATTGCTAATCACTTCAGTGTTTGGAATTGCCCAAGATCGTTTTGAGCCGCAAAAAAGCAAACCCGGAAATATAATTATCGATGGGTTATTTGGAGATGAGGAATGGACTCAAGCTGTTCAGGTCGATTTGGATTATGAAATAAACCCAGGAAATAACCTGGAGCCCAGCCGTAAAACAACGGGATATATAACATATACAGATACTGACTTATACGTAAGTTTTTATGCCTATGCCAATCCAGAAAACGTAAGAGCTTCCATACGACCACGTGACGATAGAAACTTCTGGAGTGATGACCTTGTATTTATCCGTTTGGATACCTATGCAGATGCCCGAAATAATTATATTTTGGCTGTAAGCCCCTTGGGCAGCCAATACGATGTACGGGCCATAAATGCTGTATCGGCGGAAGAACGTTATGACGGTAGTTTTAATGTAGATTTTGAGTCTGCTGGAACTATTACTTCAGATGGCTATAGTATTGAAATGCGTATTCCGTTTGCCAACCTACCTTTTCCCAGTGGAACTGATCAGCTTTGGCATTTCAATTTATTCCGACAATATTTTCAAAATCGTACCCGAATCGAAGTTGGTAGCCAATCTTACGACAGGGATAATTCTTGTGAGGTTTGCCAAACCACAGATGAGTTGGTTTTAAAAGATATCGTAATTGAAAAACGTCGGGAACTATTGCCGTATGTAGCAGCGAATTTAACAGGAAAACGCCCGGAAGCAAAAGCTGCTTTTGAATACGATGACTTTTCACCAAAGGTAGGTTTGGGGATCAATTTAGACTTGAATAAAAACACCGCTTTAGAAGTAACTTTTAATCCTGATTTTTCCCAAGTTGAGGCCGATATTACACAGATCGACATCAATTCTTCATATGCCCTGGAATATCCGGAAAGACGCCCCTTTTTTAATCGAGGTGCCGATATCGTAAATTTTTCGGATGGTGCCTTTTATTCGCGAGCTATAAACAATCCCTTAGTTGCTTCTAAATTGTTAAGTCAAGGAAAAAAAGCGAGGGTTTACTTTTTAACGGCTGTCGATCAAGACTCCCCATACCTCATTGCTGGCGAGGATCGCTCTTATTTTGGTGAAGGAGGGCAATCTTTTGTGAACGTATTCCGCTACCAAAAGTTGGTCAACAAAAACATTCGTCTAGGAATGCTGACAACCAATCGTTTTTACAAAAATGGTGGTTATGGCAATTTGATGGGAACCGATGGATGGCTTTTATTGTCTAAAAACTGGCGTTTTACGTATGAGTTTTTTGCTAATTTCAATAAAGAACCCGTTGCAGAGTGGATTGACTCTGATGATGTTGTTTTGGACAAAACGGTTCGTTTGGATGGCGAAGAATTTTCTGGTACTGCCATGAGGTACCAATTGTATTACAATACAGAACATTGGAAATCGTCTCTTACCTATCGAAGCGCAGCGCCACATTATCAATCGAATGTTGGCTTTGTAGTGAAAAACAATCGCCGTTGGACTACATTGGTACAGAAGTATCAAAATTTTATCAATAAAAAAGCGCTGCAATTTTTTAGTGTTGGCTATAAGACAGACTTACAATATACCTCCCAAAAGGAATTTAAAACGCTCAGTATTGATGGAATCTTAGAACTGCGCACCTTATTTAACACCTATTTGAATTACACCTACGATTGGGATGCATTTAAATTATATTTAAATCGTGAATATAAAAATTTGGGAATCCATCAAATTATGATACGCAGTTCACCCTCAGAATCGTTTTCAGTCTTTATGAATATTGAGGTAGGAAAAGACATTGCTTATAATGAAGATATACCGGATATTGGGAAACAATTCAATGCCTATATTTCCCCCTCTTTTCAACTAAATAATAAATTCAACGTAAAACCATCTATACAATTTGCCCGTCTTAAAAAGTTAAATGAAAACGCCTATTATTTTAACGGCTCCATTTCAAGATTAACCCTCCGTTATCAATTCGATAATTCCTTTAGTCTTCGTTTGGTTTCTGAATACAACGATTTTACAGAACGCTTTTTTGTACAACCATTGCTACAATGGAATCCTAATCCCTCTACCGTGTTTTATATTGGAGGAAATCAAAATTCAATTGAAGATTACAATAGCGAATACCGCTCTCCCTTTCGAATTGATGAAACGCAATTTTTTCTCAAGTTCCAGTATTTGATTGGCCTTTAGAGGCTAAATTCACAAACACTTGAAACCCCTTCTAGTGAAAGGTCTTTGAAGTTTGGCAACTTGTTTGCTATAAGTAACATCATAAAAATGTCAAGGCTTCGTATTTGATCCAATTTATGTACCAGCTATATTCAATGGATTAAGATTAGAAAAATCGGAATTTCAAATCCTTTGGCCAAATTGAAATTCCAGTTTCTTAAAAATATAAAGAACATATGTTATCTTCTTGAATTTTCATACCAAATATCGCATATTTCATACCAAATCCTTACTTAGGGCTCTGTTTTCACAAGCTTATTGATATTTTTATCCAACACAATTAAAAATTAATTAATAAACATTTATCTATCATGAAAAAATTAGTACTCGCAAGTATCCTTTTAGCATTTTCAGCACAGGCTTTCGCACAGCTTTCCGAAAAACAACTTATGGGAACCTGGAATTATACTGTTGACACAGACCAAGGTGATATGACTGGGGTTTTAAACTTTACTGAAAAAGAAGGCAAATTAACCGGCGAAGTAGCAACTAGTGACTATCAGGTATTTAAAATGGATGTAATAGAACTACGAGAAGAAAACGTCCTTTATTTTGAAATGACCCCAGATTATGAGACGTTTACAGCGACCCTGAAAATCGAGGGCGATGCATTTAATGGTACATCAGGTCCGACGCATACACAATTTGAAGTACAGGGTGAAAAGCAAACGAAATAATTCATCGAGATTGAACAGCTATCTAAAGTAGTTTAAAACCGGCATACATGAATATGTAACTCCTTTTTACAACTCATTTTTTGGAAGTATGCTGGTAGTGCTATCCACCTTTACAAGATCTAACAAACAATAATAAATACCTTCTTGGGGCAACCATATTTATTCAGCAGGTGAAATAAGTACCTTGTTTCTACCCCAATAGCTTTAAAATTACATTGTAATCAAACAATTTTTCTTTGAATGGGATCCCACTCAACCTTTCTATTTTCAACATAGGATTTATGCACCATTAAAACGGCAACAGTATCTTCAAACGCCTTTTCAATATTGCACCCCGTTGTTCCCCCATTACGGATAACATCTACCCACTCCTTCATATGCAAATGGGTAATATCCATACTTTTCCCCTGTACCTTGGTATCAATCAGTCCACGCTCGGCATAGTACCTTTCCGTTGCCGAAGATATTCCATCTACCTCCACAGGCTTAGAGGGATAGGTGTAAAACGGAACATTGGTATCAATTAGGCCATTTTTGATTTTACTCTTATATTGGGTCGAATCCCCATTGGCAATAATTTCCAATCCACTACCCACCTTCATACTGGCGTCGTGTCCCATAAAAACCCTACCCCGGGAACGACTATTGGCCAGTGATGCAGTATAGAGCATAGTAAATTCCCTATCCGGAAATTCTAGTACCGACTGAAAAGTGTCGGGCATATCTCGCTCCTCCTTATAAAAATAAACACCCCCTGATGATGCCGCTGATTTGGGAATTCCGAAACCCATGATCTGGTTCAAGGCATCAATCTCATGCGAAAACAATTGTCCTGCGAGTCCGGTGTCATAGGCAAACCATCTGGGCCATCCATAATAGCGCTCTAAATCAAAAGGCACCTTGGGTGTACTGCCAAGCCATTGTTCCCAATCAATAGCATCAGGAGTCCCTGGCTTTGGATTTCCGTTGCCATCTAAATGTCTGATCCAAGCACCACTTTTTGAATTTCTATTGGTCGACGTTTCAACCAATGTTACTTTTCCAAGAATATTCTTATCAATAATCTCCTTTGCCCTCTTAAAGGTTTCATTCTTGCTGTTTTGATGGCCTAATTGAAAAACCACTCCGCTTTTCTTAACGGCTTGGTATACATTGTTCAATTCTTCCTCGGTCATGGTCATCGCTTTTTCACAATACACATGCTTTCCAGCATTTACCGCATCAATGGTCATTTGTGCATGATGAAAGTCGGGAGTGGCAATAATTACGGCATCGATATCAGGATTGGCCAATAGGTCTTGATATCGGCGATAACGCTTAACATTTTTATGGTCAACAGCTTCACCATTGGGCTGAATTCCGTTGGATGCAATCTGGATACCCTTTTCGGCCCGTGTATCGAATACATCACAAATTCCAACTACCTGAACATTCAGCAGGTATTGATTATAATAGGTCTCCAATCTGGATTTGGCTCTTTTATCATCATTATTCGAATCATCAAAAAGTCCTTTGTACACTTCGGCCTGCATAAAACCGGCAGCTTTGAGCAAAGCAGTTCCTCTTGCCCCTACACCGATTATACCGATTCTAACCAATTTTCCCGAGCTCCCCAATGAAGTGCTGGGAAGTACGGATGGTGCATCGGAAGTTAACCCAAGGTCCAATTGTGTGATTTTTTTCTTGGCCTTTTCCAAGGTTTTCCTTCGCCAAAAATCATACGAAAACACTCCTAATAAGGGTACGGCTGCCAAGCCTTTAAAGACCTCCCTACGCGAAATTTGATTTTTTTGACCTTCCTTTGATTCCTTATCTGCCATTGCTTTTTTCTTTCTTCGTTACAATTGATTATCTAACTGAACTTATACATAATCACGCACTTCATTTTCTTTGTATTGAGCTCTACGTAGCTTTCTCTATGGTTGCATCGAACATTCTTTTTTGTTCGGTCATTGCTTTAATTATATCCTCCGGTTTTGTCCGACATTCCAATAGAAGCCAACCCCCATAATTCATTGCTACCAAGGATTCCATTAATTTATCATACGGATAATCGGTACTGTTCAATTCGCGAATGTGCACTGTATTCCCGAACCTTTCTTTTAAAAGATTGAAATTATGACCAAATCCTTTTCCTTCAAGATCTTGCTTATTGCAATTCCAACAAACGCCCACATTGGGATGATCAGCAACATCCATGATTCTTTTCATAATCTCAGGTTGCTGTGTGCCACGCCCATGTACTTCAACACGAATTTCCTGGCCATAGTCCGCACCATAGATAGCAACTTCATTGAGTGCCTTGCCTATCTGCTCTATGGTCTGCTCCTCGGGCACATCGGGGTGCAAATGATTTGGCCTGACCTTAACTCCAGACCCTCCAACATCATGGCTTAACTTGATGAATGCCTTAGTATTTTCAATAGACTGCTTCACCAAAGCGGGGTCCTTTTGATCATATTCCTCCGCACTTCCAAGGCCTACAAGTTCTACCTTACTATTCTTAAATAGTTTTTTTACTTCCTCCCTTTCCTTTTTACTAAGTGAAGTCTCAACGCCATGTGCGTGGGTAGAACGAAGTTCCACGCCCTGTATACCCGACTTTTCACAATTTGTCAATAGTTCTGGAATCGTCCAATTTTTGGCCCACAGATAGGTGACCAAGCCTAGTTTCATTTGATTACCATCACCTAAGACATTTGCACAATTGTACAAAGGCAAACTTGCCAAGACGATACCGGATGATAATGTTCCCCTGATAAAATCCCTCCTTTGCATTTGATCTTTCATTATGATTTTTGTTTTTTAGTTGCATGAATCAAAAGGTCGATTCCGATAATTCGGCTTGAAGGAAAAACTGCCAACACCAACAAAGCAAATAATTCGAATAGGTTCTTGTCAATAAAAGAAGGACCATCTACAAATGGTGGAATCGCAACATAATAGAGGAAAATCAATAGTGTTCCCACCCAAGCTGCACAAGTAGAAAATAATCCCAGGATCAATCCAAGACCTACTAAGATTTGTCCCCAAATATTAATAAAATCAACAACCGTTAAAAGTGATGGGCTATCAGCAATAAAGTGAAACATATCAGAGAATAGCCAGTTGGCCTGTGCTAAAAATCCGGCTGATGTCCAGTTGGGACTCAATAATTTGTCTATTCCCTCATACAGGAAATGATAGCCAATAACCAACCGCAAAAGTATGAGGACAATGGTTTGAATTTTGATGTATTTTTCTGATTTCATCTCTATATTGGTGATAATTATTGTGAATCGTTTTTAGACTATCTACAGATCTCGACTTGATGAAAAGCCTAACATGCTTTAGTCATTCATAAAATGTTGGTATTCTGTTTCAGTCTGCTCTTTATTTTTCTTACCGTCCAATATGGCAATTCTATATTTAAAAGTGACCGAAGCACCTGGTTTTAAAGAGAAATCCAGTTCTTCCTTTCCTTCACTAAATGTTCTTTGTCCAAGGGCATTTGCTGCGAACAGCCCATACCCCCTAGCATGCCAATAGGTAGGATAACCGACATTATTTGGCTCATCCATGATGACTATGGTAACGTCCTTGTTGTTCAAATTTCCGGAAAGAGCAACCCATTTAGCTCTTTTCCCCCATACATCAGTACCTTCAAAACCTTCACTGCTAAGATAATGGCCATTTACTCCCGTATTGTCCAAAACAGGTACATCGGTCGTATTGCCATTGGCATCACTTAATGTAACGGGGTC
>JAGLKG010000054.1 GCA_023141835.1 Maribacter sp.
ACTTTAAAGGAAACCAAACATTGGTTTTTGCCTTTGGACAGATACGAGGACTTCCTTAAACAATGGATTTTGGAAGGCCATAAAAACGATTGGAAACCCAATGTTTATGGGCAATGCAAATCTTGGATAGATGACGGACTAAAACCAAGGGCGGTTACCCGTGATTTGGATTGGGGCATTCCGGTACCCGTTAAAGGTGGTGAAGGCAAAGTGCTCTATGTATGGTTCGATGCCCCCATTGGCTACATTTCATCAACCAAGGAATGGGCAGAACGGGAAGGTAAGGATTGGGAGCCCTATTGGAAAGATGAAAATACCAAATTGTTGCATTTTATAGGAAAGGACAACATCGTCTTTCATTGCATTATCTTCCCGAGTATTTTAAAAGCCCATGGAGGTTATATATTGCCCGAAAATGTCCCCGCAAACGAATTCCTGAATTTAGAAGGCAACAAACTCTCCACTTCCAAAAACTGGGCGGTGTGGTTGCATGAATATTTGGAGGAATTCCCAGATATGCAAGATGTATTGCGATATACGCTTACTGCAAATGCGCCTGAGACCAAGGACAATGATTTTACTTGGAAAGATTTTCAAGCACGTAACAACAACGAATTGGTAGCTATATTTGGTAATTTTATCAATCGTGTGGTCGTGTTGACCCATAAGTATTATGGCGGAGTGGTTCCAAGCCCTTCCAACCTTACCGAGGTGGATGAAAAAACATTGGCCGAACTCAAAAAATATCCTGGGATTATATCAAATTCCCTTGAAAGATACCGTTTTCGGGAAGCGGGTCAGGAATTGATGAACTTGGCTCGTTTAGGCAATAAATATCTGGCTGATGAAGAACCGTGGAAGGTCATTAAGGAAGATGCTGAACGCGTACAAACGATACTGTATGTGGCACTTCAGATTGCAACAGGATTGGCGGTTTTGAGTGAACCTTTTTTACCTTTTACATCCAATAAATTAAAGAACATCTTGAATGTCTCCCTGAGCGCAGTCGAAGGGTCGATACAATGGAAAGACATTTCCTCTAAAGATTCCCTTCTACCCTCCGGCCACCAAATCGGGAAAGCCGAACTACTTTATCGAAAAATAGAGGACCAAGAAATACAGGCCCAATTAGATAAATTGGAGGCCACTAAAAAATCAAATGAACAAATGAACAAAGAGGTTGAACCACAAAAAGACACCATTACCTTTGACGATTTCTCAAAACTGGATATGCGTGTGGGAACCATTGTCGAGGCGGAAAAAATGGCAAAAGCCAAAAAATTATTGGTATTAAAAGTTGATACCGGTTTGGACACAAGAACCATCGTTTCTGGTATAGCAGAAAGCTTCACCCCAGAGGAAATTGTTGGCAAAAAGGTCACCGTACTCATTAATTTGGCTCCACGAGCCCTTCGAGGTGTGGAAAGTGAAGGCATGATTCTAATGACCGAAAATGCCGAGGGTAAACTGGTTTTTGTAAACCCAGATGAAGAAGGAGTTGGGAATGGATTGACTATCAATTAAAAAGTGTTATAAAAGGATGAGGTCAAAAAAAATAACTTTCTTTCTCTTTTCCATATTATTTTCAATTCAAGTTATTAAAGGTCAAGAAAAAATTCTTGAGTTCAATACGGATTACCTCGACACTCCTCTCTTAATGGAAAATTCATTTACTATGGTAGATGATGTTTCCGGAGACTTTACTGTCTTTTTGACCAGGAATAGTGATATTTCGGCCTATCATTTTAATGCAGCATTTGAAAATGAAGGAAGGTTATTGTCCAGGCAACTACACAATAAATATAAAGTTCCACTTGGTGGGACCTTAAAACAAAAAAAATATTCGCTCTTTTATACAAATAGTAGTAAGAGCAAGTTTGCCGGAATCACTTTTGATTTTGAATCCAGATGGTCCAATACATTCGAAATTGACCTGAATCTTAAAAAGGAGATTTACCTTACCAGATTTTTGTATCAGAATACGTTTTATATAGTTACTTCAACGTATAGGGAAAACTTTTTATACATATATGCCTTTGACAATTTTGGCACGTATAAAAAGAGGACAATAGATCTTTCTAAATATGAGTTTTATGGAGCTTCGGAATACCCTACCAGACTCAAATCAGCTCTGGCACTTGATTACCATAACGCAAATCACTTGACAAATATTATTTCGGTTCAGAATGATATTCCGTATTCTTTGGACTCAATGGTTTCATTGATCAAACTTTATATAATCGGAGATTCTTTGCACTTGGCAACTGATATAAATAGGGATTTCACACAGATTATATCATACAATTTACAAAATGGGTCGACCAGTTATGACAAAATAAATCATGTTGTTTTAGAACAGGATTCCCTTCGAAATTCATATTTACTTGACAAGCTTCTTTTTCAAATTTCAGTAAACCAAAATGAAATGGTTTTTCAGGTCACCGATTTAAATTCAAAAAAAGTTCTAAAAAAACATCATATTACAAAAGATGAAGAATTGTACCTGGCAAACGGTCCGATAAGACAGCGGGGAGGTCGCTATAAACAATATAGGGAGCTAGAAAAAACCTCTCAATTTTTAAGAAAACTGGGCAATGGAAATCCCGCAATTCACGTAAACGAATCAAATGGACAATATGTTGTAAATATTGGAAGCGTAGATGAAGTCAAAGATGGTGTAATTGGGGTACTAGCCTATTTAAACCCGTATGGTGCGTTTGCCGCTTTTGGAGCATTAACTTTGTATGTGAACCCCGTGGCGCTTGCCCTGTATAAAGTGTCGAATTCAAAAGCCGTTTATATTAACAATATACTCAATGAAGATTTTGAACCAACTAATAACAAGGAAAGAGACGATATTTTTTATATCATCGATGACTATATAAAAAAAGAAGATATTAAACGCTACACCGCGGCTGATGTTTTCAAGTATAAAGACTATTTTTTTTTTGGGATGTTAGATAAAAAAAGCAAAAATTATTCTTTCATAAAATTTATCAATTAATCGTTTTTGTTTTTCTAAATCATTTTATTAGAGACCCCAAGATCTCGATTACGCTCGACCAGACATTTTTTGACTCTCTTCAAATAAAAATTTATGCAACTCATCCCATACATTCTCAAAAACACCCAACTCCCTGAAAAGGGAATTCAAAACACGGTTGCATTGTTAAATGAGGACTGCTCAGTGCCGTTTATATCCCGGTATAGAAAGGAACGGACGGGCAATCTAGATGAGGTACAGATTGGACTCATTGTAAACTTTAAAACCCAATTCAAAGCGATTGAAAAACGCAAAGCAACCATACTAAAAGCATTGGATGAACAAAATGTGCTTAAAGATGAGCTTCGCGAAAAAATCAATAAAGCGGGAGACTTAACAACTTTGGAGGATATTTACCTACCCTTCAAAAAGAGTAAAAAAACCAAAGCCGAAACGGCACGTAAAAACGGACTTGAATCTTTGGCCAAAATCATAATGGCACAGCGAAATGATGCCATTGAATTTGAAGCCTCAAACTATTTGAACAACACAATTCAAAATGAAGATGAAGCTTTGGAAGGGGCACGGCATATTATTGCTGAATGGGTCAATGAACGTTCCGATATCAGAAATCAAATACGTTATCAATTAGAACGATCCGCCCAGATAATCACCAAAGTTATTACTGCCAAAAAAGAAGATGAAAAAGCTCAAAAATTTAGGGATTACTTTGATTGGAGCGAGTCATTGAATAGATGTCCATCTCACAGACTTCTGGCCATTCTTCGTGCTGAAAATGAAGGTTTTATTCGTATAAAAATTGAAATAGATGATGAACGTACCCTTGAAAAAATAGAACATCGTATCCTAAAATCAAATGGCGATTGTGCCTCGCACATAAAATTGGCCATACAAGACAGTTATAAACGATTATTGTTTCCATCACTATCCAATGAAATCTTGAAGAAAGCCAAA
>JAGLKG010000540.1 GCA_023141835.1 Maribacter sp.
CATTTTTCCAGGAACCTATGCCAGTACAACAGAATGTACAGAATACATCATCAAAAAGTTAGGATTAAAAAGAACACCTGTATTAAAATCTAGCCCAGTTGGAATGCAGCAAATCGGAGAAACACTATCGAGGAACTTATCAATTCTCAGTTATGCCAGAAATACGGCCCCTAACCATATAGACCATTTGCATAGTTTGGCCTATTTTTTAGATAAAGTCCTCAAAACACATAAATAATTGAGTTGTTTCTGTTGATCCAAAGTAGTATTCATATCATAGCTATGTCTTGAATATGAGTATAGAAATTACGCGTCTTTATCTTAAGGACAGGAATAAATCGGCCTCGGGACCCCAAAAATTATCAATTTTATTAATTGGAAGCTACTTCCTTTTCGTCAACTTTTAAGGTTCCCAAATATTCAACCAAGTCTATCAAATCATCTTCGGACATCACCTTATGAAGTCCTTGGGTCATTAAAGATTGATCCATAGCCTTAATTTGCTCCATATCAGAGCGGTTTATAGTTATTTGGGTGTTCCCCATCATTTTCAAGGTAAGCTCATCCTCTGTCCTACTAAGTACATAACCTGTATAGGTCTTTCCATCCTTCATATCAACAGTATATCCTTCATATCCGAAGTTTATGCCTGCGCTGGGATAGATTATGTTGGAATACAAGAATTGTTTGGAAAGTTTATTGCCAATATCGGTCAGTGCTGGGCCAAACTCGACTCCCATATCTCCAACAACATGACAACTGCTGCAATACATTTTATATATTTCCCCACCACTGAGGATATCCCCAGACCGTTCTACCAAAGCATCGATATTAATATTTTCATCGCCCAACTCACCTAAGAATTTCGGTGCCTGTTCTCGTATCTTAGAGTTCCAGCTAGTCATCAATTTAAGTACGGCTGTAGTTTTATATGCATCTGGTAACTTGCCTTCTTCCAACAAAGCAAACAGCTTATGCTGGCCTTCCCAAGTATTGCCTAAAACTTCAACAGCTCTTTGCTTTAAAGCGCTTCCAAGCGTCTCATTTGTGATACTCTTCGTAAGTAAATCTATTGCCTGCTTATTTTTGATGGTATTGAGCATTCCCAACACATTCATTTTATCCGTTTCGGGGGCATCGGAAGCCAAAAATCCCTCGACCAAATCCGCACCATCCCAATCAAACAATAATGAAGCGGCCTCTTTTCGTATATCCTCGTCCACATTGGTATCGGCAACTACTCGAAACAAAGCTTTCTCTTGGTTTTTCACCTTAAGCCTTTTTAAGGACATAATCCATTCCGAAGTACCCTCTATCTTGGGCAAGAGATTCTGTACCAACTTCTTGTTGCGCTGCGAGTTGTTCACAAAATCTTCATCCAATTGACCAATTACATTTGCCTGTATCCTTGATGCCAATGGGTGTTCTATATCTAATAAACTAAGTAACAATTCATTCTTTTTAGCATGTTCCTTAAAACCGATAGCCCTAAAATAAGATAGCAAATCATCATCCTGAACTTTCTGGTCTTTTATCATTTCGAGCAATAAGGGTACCGTGGACGTAGACTTCGCTCTCCACACAATTTCCTTTCCTTGCGGGCTCAACCAATTATCACCTATCTTGGTTTTCCATGCATTGAAATATACGTCAGGATAATGGTCTGAACCAATTCCCAATGCTTCCAAATACCATCTATCTCCTTTTGTATGTTGATCGGCCAATGCCGCCCATAGTTCAGCAGCTTTTGGGGTGCCCAGATAGCGTAATGCTATGACCGCTTCCCTTCTTACCTGCGGTGAAGAATCATTTACTACACTGGCAATGTAGTCTTCCAAATTGGCTTTGTGTACGTATCGTGCCATTCGTATACCCTGTATTCGAAATTTTGCATCATTGTCAGATAGGGCCATGTTGATATACTCCCCTCTTTTTTCTGATATCTTAGCTCCTAGCCAAAGGGCCCTAGCTTTGGCCGTTCCGCCTTCCTCTATCAATTCCTTCAAATAGGGCTCAGCATCTTTGCCCATACTGTTCATTTTTTGCCATGATTGATAGAATACATCCATATTATCAGAAACCAACCCCTTTGAGGCTCCTTCGGCCGTTTCCACTTCAAATTGGGTAGGATTATAGGATTGGCCTGTAGAAAGTCGGTATATTCTGCCACGGGAAATATCTTCAGCTTTATGACCACCAACGCCCCCATCATACCAGTCGGAAATAAATAATGAGCCATCTGGAGCAACAGTAACATCATCAGGTCTAAACCAATCGTCATCACTTTTTACAAGATTATGAATTCTTGCCTCATACCCTCCATCCTTTTCATTCACAATATAGGAACGTACAACATTGTGGCCTGGTTCGGCATGGATAATTTGGTTATGATATAATTCCGGCAATAATCGATCTTCATAAATCAGCATACCACAAGGTGAGCCCGAACCTGTTTGCAACAGGTTAGGTACAGTACCTGGATCATTCAGATGCCAATGACGTTTAGGGATTTCCTCATGCCAATTCGTTCTACGCACCCTCCAGTTATCGCCCGTCAACATATCCTTAAAACCATAATTACCATATTCCATTAGATAATTGATCCGCGTACCAAAATTGCCATCATCATCGTTATCCGATTGCCAAATCCCTCCATAAGAGTCCAGTGCAAGCTCGTACGGATTTCTAAAGTTATACCCCAGCACCTCAACATTGGAACCATCTAATTCACAACGAAAAGCCATACCTTCCCGATACGGTTGTCCAACGTTCTTGATGTCGATACCCAGAATATCTTTGATGGGATTGCCATTTTTATCCATTAATTGGCCACCATTATTGCCAAAATTGAAGTACAACCTACCATCCGGACCAAAAACAAAAGCATGTACACCGTGATCATGATCTTCCCCCTCTATTCCAGTAAACATAACTTCCTTTGAATCAGGTATGTCATCACCATTGGTATCGGTAAACACAAATACATTGGGGCTAACAGAAACAATGACCTTGTTACCCAGTACAGCGATACCCAAGGCCGAATTCACGTCAGTACCTTGGTAGAATACTTTGGACGTATCGGCTTTACCATCTCCATTAGTGTCTTCCAGTATTAAAATTCGATCTCCCTCGTCGTCATAGGTATTATCTGGATTTGCAAACAACCTATAGTTTCTTCCCTCGCATACCCATATCCTACCCCGGGCGTCAATGGCCATATTCGTCGGGTTGGTCACCATAGGCTCGGAAGCAAATAGTTCCAATTCCAATCCTTCAGCCAAATTCATTGAAGCTATAGCGTTTTCGGGTTGACGTTTTTCCTTTTCTGACAAGGAAGTGTAGTTCATTTTAGTTTCAACTTTTTCTTTGCAGGAGTAAAAACATCCAAAAACAATCAATAAAAAGACAATGAAGGTGAATTTCTGGATTCTATGCATGGTTGACGGGACTAATAATAAAGTTAATTTGCCCTTAAATGTAACTAAAACCATTAACACGGCAAACCGTCAAAAGAATAATGACTTTTTGCTTTGTTTTGTTAGGAAACGATCAAAACTTGCGAATTATCCATTGTAGTATGTAATGAGCCCTTTATATTACAATATAGGATAAATTGGTTTCATGGCACAATTTGTATTCAATACTTACTATACCCTAATCTATTAAAAACAAACATTTATGTTCCTCTAAAATTGCTTTAGTAAAAAATTTATCAAATCGGTGGTGGTTACGATTCCCATAAGTTTACCATTATCAACCACAGGGATAGCATGGAATTCTTTTTTTGAAAGTATTTCAGCAACCTCCTTTATCGTCGTTGAGGTAGGGACACTTATCAGGCTTTTGGCCATTACTTGTTCAATACTAAACATATTATATACCATTGTGTCTACCGATTCTTCATCCTCATAGACGGCATCGGCAAAACTAATACGCAACAAATCTGTATAGCTCAACATTCCAAGTATTTTGGTTCCTGACACGACCGGTATATGCCTTATGTGGTGTTTTTTGAACAAACTTTCTGCCTTTTCCAGATTATCGGTTGTATTCAAGGTAATGACATTTTTGGTCATTATGGCTGATATAAGAGTCCCTTTTTTCATGACAGACGTTTTTAAATTATGATTTAAAAATAGTCAGATAAACTTTTTTAAAGTATGATAAAGATCATTTAAACTCGCCCTCCAAGCCCCTAATTTTGCATTATCATTAAAAAATGACCTTTTTTTGCATTGTATATTTTCCATGTCAACCAATTTTCGATATCTTTTTTCAGGAAATTTAAGGGATAAACCCATCTAAACAGATTACTCAAATGAAAAAGTATCAATTTATATTAGTACCAGTGCTCATTTTAGCATTGATGACAAACGTCAAATTAATTGGGCAAAACAGAACCATTGAAGAGAAGGTGGATAGCCTATTGGCCATCATGACGCTTGAAGAGAAAATTGGGCAAATGAATCAATATAATGGATTTTGGGAGGTTACCGGACCAGCTCCAGAAGAAGGGGATGCCAAACAAAAGTACGAACATCTAAAAAAGGGATTGGTAGGATCGGTCTTAAATGTAAAAGGTGTCGATGAGGTACGGAAATTACAAGAATTGGTTGTTAGTGAATCTCGTTTGGGGATTCCACTAATCTTTGGCTACGATGTTATCCATGGGCATAGAACAATGGCGCCCATCCCCTTAGGGGAATCAGCTAGTTGGGATTTAAAAGCTATCGAAAAATCAGCCCGTGTAGCGGCAATAGAGGCTTCTTCGGTTGGTTTAAATTGGACCTTTGCCCCTATGGTCGATATTTCTAGGGACGCTCGTTGGGGTAGAGTCATGGAAGGAGCTGGCGAAGATCCTTTTCTTGGTTCTAAAATTGGTATTGCAAGAGTAAAAGGATTCCAAGGAGATGATGTTTCAGCATATAACACCATTGCGGCCTGTGCCAAACATTTCGCAGGATATGGTTTTTCGGAATCCGGAAAGGATTACAATACGGTGGATGTGGGCACCTCAACACTTTACAATATTATTTTCCCACCTTTTAAAGCTATTGTAGATCATGATGTAAAAACCGTCATGAACTCTTTCAACATTCTTAATGGTATTCCTGCTACGGGCAATTCTTTTCTACAAAGAGATGTTTTAAAAGAAAAATGGGCTTTCGATGGGTTCATAATTTCCGATTGGGGTTCTGGTTTTGAAATGATCGCCCATGGCTTTGCCAAAGATTTAAAACATGTCGCTGAATTGGCGGCCAATGCGGGTTCCGATATGGATATGGAATCAAGTGCTTATGTGAAACATTTGAAAACTGTGGTTGAAGAGGGCAAAGTCGATATACGTAAAATTGATGATGCCGTACGGCGAATATTGAAAGTAAAATATGAATTGGGACTATTCGATGACCCCTATCGTTACTGCAATGAAAAGCGTGAAAGCGAATTAATAGGGCATAAAGACCATCATGATGCAGTATTGGAAATGGCTAAAAAATCAATTGTCTTGCTTAAAAATGAAGGGCAACTTTTACCACTAGCCAAGAATCAAAAGAGAATTGCCGTTATCGGAGCTTTGGCTGCAGACAAAAACAGTCCATTGGGAAGTTGGAGAGCGGATGCCATAGAAAATTCAGCTATTTCTGTTCTTGAAGGTTTGGAAAAATACTCTAAGAACATTACATACGCCAAAGGTGCTGATGTTATAACGGGCAGCGCAACATTTATCAATGAGCTTACGATTAATAAGACGGATAGAAGTGGATTTCAAGAGGCTATTACATTGGCCAAGACCTCAGAAAAAGTAATATTGGTATTAGGGGAACACGGTTTTCAATCTGGCGAGGGAAGAAGTCAGGTGAATCTTGATTTACCAGGAGTCCAACAAGAGCTTTTAGAGGAAATCTATAAGGTAAACCAGAATATTGTTCTTGTACTTATGAATGGTCGTCCGTTGACGATTCCTTGGGCAGAGGAGCACATTCCCACTATTCTTGAAACTTGGCATTTGGGAAACCAAAGTGGTAATGCCATTGCCCAAGTCTTATTTGGTGATTACAATCCTAGTGGAAAATTGCCAATGACCTTTCCAAGAAATGTAGGTCAGGTCCCCATATACTACAACTACTTTAATACAGGAAGGCCTGGGCCAATAGATTTAGTTTTTTGGGCCCACTATACAGATGAAAAAAACGACCCTCTTTATCCATTCGGTCATGGATTAAGTTATACTGAATTTGAATATACCAATCTTCAGATTGATGCTTCTGATAACAACGTGATTAAAGTGGGCGTTACGGTCAAGAATATTGGCAAAGTTACTGGGGAAGAAGTAGCTCAACTCTATATACGTGACAAAGTGGCGAGTGTTGTTAGACCTGTAAAGGAATTAAAAGGCTTTGAAAAATTTTCATTGGAACCCAATGAGTCAAAGCACGTTGAATTCACTTTGACAAGTAAGGAGTTAGGGTTTTATGACCAAGAAGGGAATTTCATTGTTGAATCGGGAACGTTCGATGTAATGATAGGCACAAGCTCTCAAAAAGGTCTCACGGGAAGCTTTGAAAGGCAGTGATTTTTTAGTAAATAGTAAAAAAAAAGGTGTAAATAGCAACTAAATCAAAACATCTATTCCTTGTAAGAATACATTTAGAAACTTGTCTACTAGCCAAGATTATCTACGTTGAAATAGCCGCCTCTGTTTGCGTCTCTTTCAATAGATTGACCAATAATCAAATGGGCTACATTAATCATATTTCTAAGTTCACAAAGTGTAGTGGTTATTTTTGATTTTTTATAGAACTCTTCAACTTCCCTATAAATCAAATCCAAATGCCCAATAGCTTTTATTAAACGATCGTTGCTCCGAACAATACCTACATAATCTCTCATCAAGGCCTGTAACTGCTTCAGGTTATGTTGTATGAGAACATGTTCTTTGGGAATACTTGTACCATCATCATTCCAATCCGGGATGGTTTTTGGAGTCGCTACGTCTGGGTTGGTCTCTAGATATTTAAAAATATTATGGGCATAAACCAAAGCTTCCAACAAAGAATTGGATGCCAATCTATTTGCGCCATGCAATCCTGTTCTGGCACATTCCCCACAGGCAAATAAATTGTTCACCGAAGTCCTTCCTTTCTTGTCCACAACAATACCACCACAAAGGTAATGGGATGCTGGCACAACAGGAATCCAATCCTTTTCAATATTGATATGGTGTTCCAGGCATTTGTCATAGATGTTTGGAAAGTGTTTTTTTAAAGTAACTATATCAAGATGTGTACAATCCAAAAAAACATGGTTGTCCCCAGATTTTTTAAGCTCGTTATCAATACTTTGAGAGACAATATCCCTTGAAGCCAATTCAGCCCTTTTATCATAATCGGGCATAAACCGGTATCCATCTTTATTACGTAAATAGGCTCCGAATCCCCTAACTGCCTCTGAAATCAAAAAAGAAGACCCACCTTCGGCATTGTACAAGGCTGTAGGATGAAACTGTATAAACTCCATATCCTTGATTTGTGCTTTCGCCCTATAGGCCATGGCTATACCATCTCCCGTGGCAATAATAGGGTTGGTAGTATGTCCATACACGCGACCTATTCCACCTGAGGCCAGCAAACTGTGCTCTGCTTGTATGGTAATAATGTTTCCATCTTCTTGATTCAAAACATAGGCCCCATAGCAAGATAGCTTTTCGGGAGCGGGATTTTCCAAATGATGGTCAGTGATAAGATCTATGGCAAAATGATGGGGTAAAAGTGTAATATTAGGCAGTTGGTGAACTCTTTCTAAGAGTGCTCTCTCCACCTCATAACCGGTTATGTCCTTGTGATGTACTACTCGATATTCGGAATGCCCTCCTTCTTTTCCCAAATCGAATCCACCTTCGGAATTCAAATCAAAATTGGCTTCCCAGGCAATTAATTCC
>JAGLKG010000541.1 GCA_023141835.1 Maribacter sp.
TTAAACTGATATTCAGTTTCCATCACCAACAAGCCATGACCGATTTTAAAATTATTCATTCATGGCGGACTATCCAAAAGCCATCAAAGTTTCGTTTTCTTATGACACCCCATGGATGATAGGTGCTGTTAGATGATGTTTTATTCACTATTAAGTCTTTCGATAATTAAGGAAGAAAAATAGGAAACCCCATAGGATATAGCGGACTCATCAACTGCAAAATTGGGTGAATGTGGGGCGCTGATTATTCCTTTTTTAGCATTTGAACCGCCTATTGCATAGTAACCTCCAGGTATGTTTTCCTGAAGTATGGAGAAGTCGTCCCCCGAGCCAGGAACTAGTCCATGAGGTCGCATAATCGCAGTTGACCCATACAGGTTTCTTATAAATGCTCGTGATAGATTTGATAATTCAGGGTTATTATAGTGGTTATAATAATCTTCACCGAATTCAATTTCCAAAGCATTTGAAGAGTCCGATATATTCGAGATGACTTCTTTTATTTGCTTTGATGTTGCGATCAATTGCTCTGGGTCTGAACCAGCCAACTGACCGTATATGATATATTCTTGTTCATCTTTCTCAGCTTCGAAAACTCTTGAACAGACAAAGTCATTAAACAGTGTACTATCTCCAAAAATTCCGATTTTTGGATCACCCATAGCTTCCCATAAATCAGTGGAGTGGGAGTTGAACTTAATCAATTGATCTTCAATCCTCTTCTTTATGGCTTCAGCATCCGAATCCGAGTTGAACTTGATGATTATTGGTTTCAGGTGCGCAAATAATCTTCCGGGATAAATGGATACTTTGCCAACAGCAAAATCTGAAATATGCGTAGCATAAAGTTCATCAGGTTGTACAATATTGAATAACCCGTCATCTATCATGGCTTGTGCTCCACTGTATACCCTGACAATTGGCGTTTCTTCGGCTGGTTGAAATATAAAAACAACTTTCCCTTTCAGTCTATGCCGAATACTGCTTAAAACATTTGCAAGGCCCAAACCAATGGTTGTGTGAACATCATGTCCACATCCATGTCTAACTCCTTCAACAAGAGATGCGAACTCAACGACATCTGGGTATTCCGAAGCTAATGCATCCATGTCCGCTCTCCAAGCAATGGTTTTCCCTTCCTCGGCACCTTGTAATATCCCGATCACTCCCGTACCTCCAATATTCCGATGCACCTCTAAATCCAAAGATTCTAAATAATTAGCGACCAAATTGGAGGTTCTATACTCCTTGAAAGACATTTCGGGATGTTGGTGAATATCTCTTCTTATAGCCACCAAACTATCATAAATTTCATCAGTTCTGCTCTGAACCAATTGATGGATTGGTTCTTTATTTTGGCATTGGGACAATAAGACAATCAAACATGTCAATGCTAATTGTCTAAGATGGTTGTGTTTTATCATCAATTTGAATTTTGCCATAATATCATCTAACGCTGGGCTATGATGAGTGGGTATTAAAAAGTAATGCCTTTCCCTCACCTACTTAGCCACATCGATTAATAAATTTACAATTTGTGACGGAACTTCCAAGTACCACCAAAGTTTCGTAACTGACGAAACCCCATTCATTCATAGGTTTTGTTAGATTTCGTCTTGCTCTGTTGGCCTAAACAGTCCTATAAAGTTATCAACCCCAACTATCAGTTGTTGCATCAATCCTAATACGAAAACAAATTCATGCCATCCAATGATGTTGGCGGCAGTTGCCATGTGAGCAGTTATCATTATTAGTCCCGTTGGTATAAGAATTTTTTGACTTAGTGTCAGCGTTACTCTTTTTAATTTTTTGATAAAGTATAATAAATTAAGAAGATGAAGGATTCCTAATGTGCCGTTAGATATTCTCCATATTAGTTCATTTTCATTTAATAACGTGCTTAAAAGTATTGGTACAAATGAGCAAACGAGTGCAGTTAGTGGTGTAGCCAACAAAGCGTAAAATTTCAAACTTTCAGTCTCAGACCATCCACGTTTATGGCGATCCCCAAAAATGACTACAATCCCGGAAAAGCCAATAAGTGCAACTGCAATTTGTGCGATTGTATTTAGAGTTGATATGTGATTTATGGTTTCCATTCCAAATGAAATCTAACGTATGGATATACGTACCGTTACCTATATCTCTACTTTATTAATTCAAATAATACATTCTTCCATTCATCGAGCAGGAACATATGACCCTTATTTTTCAATAAGTGAAAGTTGTTGTTAGGAAGCAATTCAGCTTGATATTTCCCTTGATTAACAGGGACATTCTTATCCGAATCACCTTGCCAGATATCAAACCTTGTTTGAATTTCTTTTATGTCAAATTTCCACGGAAAATTAATTATAATATCGTCACGAGCCGGGCCGTTTCCCCCCTGCTTATATCCTTCCTTTATATCAGCAATAAGCATCTTTTTTACTTCTGGATTTTCGAATGGTTTCTGATCGACCTCTGGAAGAGATTTGACAAATTTATCTCCTATTTTTCCTGATGGTTTATTTATCTGTTTGGCGGCCATTCTACGAAAAACGTATACAAGTTTTGGAAATTTTCTTCCCAGGATCATCATAAGTTTCATAAATCCCTTGTAACCTTCATATGGTTTTGGTCGATCTGGAGGAGCTAAGCCACTCACAATGGCTCCTGCTATTACTCTTTCTGGCATTTTGTATGCACAAACTAAGGCGTG
>JAGLKG010000542.1 GCA_023141835.1 Maribacter sp.
CTGGCGATATGGTCGTTTATGACCGCCATCTCTGGATCTGCCACTAACTTTTTACAGTTGTTCTTGGCCCGAGTAGGTGTTGGTATTGGAGAGGCTGGTGGAAGTCCGCCATCACACTCGATCATTTCAGATTATTTTCCTCCGAAGAAACGGGCCACTGCATTGGCCATTTACTCAACGGGTATCTACATCGGTATTTTATTGGGGTTTGTAATTGGGGGATTTATTGCCAAATACTACGGATGGCGAATCGCACTCTACTCGATTGGAATACCCGGAATTCTCCTTGCCATAGTTTTATACTTCACAGTAAAAGAGCCTGTTAAAGGACAGTCTGATTCATTAGGCGCAAGTGACAAAATACCCAAACTGATGGATGTATTTAAAACCTTATTTCGTAGTAAAACCTTTATTTTTGCTGCCTTAGGGACAGGGTTTTTGGCCTTCGGATCCTATGGCACCGGAAATTTTATGCCTTCCTTTTTACAAAGGGTACATGGCATGGACATCGCTACAGCAGGTTATTTACTTGGACTGGTTTTTGGGGTCGGAGGAGGTCTTGGTATAATTCTTGGCGGATATTTGGCCGATCGCTTTGGTGCAAAAGACATGCGTTGGTATTTGTGGATACCTATGATTACCGGTTTTACAAGTCTTATTCCACTTGCCTTTGCTTTGTTTGCCGTTACTATAAAATTGGTCATCGGAATGATTTTTTTATCCGTATTACTATTGGGCTTTTATTTAGCACCTGTAATTGCTGTTACCCATAGTCTTGTAAACGCCAGAATGCGGGCTTTTGCTTCTTCGGTATTATTTCTGATCCTTAACTTTATTGGTCTTGGGTTAGGGCCCCTGGTTATTGGTTATGTAAGTGATTTATTGATTCCAGATTATGGAGACTTAAGCTTACGATGGGCATTTTGCACCGTATTTTTTACGGGATCAATAGCAACTGTCTTTTATGCCTTAGCTGCGAAAAACTACAGTATCGATTTAAAACGGGTTCAAACTTCACAATAGTTGGCAAAAAATTACATTTAATCGTTGTGGAAATAGATTGTACCTCAAAATAAACAAGATCAATGCTTCTACTACCCCAAGCCATATCTTGTGGTTTAGTAGCAAAGTGAATAAACCAAGGGCAAGCCCATTACCACCCCAAGGATATTTAAGAGAACGCAAATGACAACCTACACGCCGATCAGCCCAACCAAATAAAAACAGGATGTATCCCTTTTTCACTATCTTACTAAAAACAAAACATGAAATTCATTCTCATCTTTCTGGGTATACTAATGGTATTGTCCGGTGTTGGCATACTTATTAACCCTGAAATCATTACCGATATATTTGCGGGCAATGAGGTCGATTCATCACTTTATATTGGTGTTATAGTCTTTAGATTGATTTTTGGTTTTTTGCTCGTTTGGACCGCCAAACTATCTAAGTACCCCAGGGTGATTACGATTTTTGGTTATCTAGCCATCTTTGCTGCCGTTATCTTTATACTCATAGGTCATGATGGTTTTCAAAATTTTATGTCAGAAATAATTCCCGTGTTAATGGCCCAAAGCCAAACGGCTGGGTTGCTTTCCATAGCATTTGGAGGATTCCTTATCTATGCCTATTCAGGGGAAAAATGAACCCTAGACCAGCTTCCCTTCCATCGAGCCAACCAAGACAAAGGACATTTGGCAATAAATTAAATATGTAAAATAGAAAATGACAATCAAAAACCACAAACCGATCTTGGCAAGGCTCATCCCGGTAATATTCCTATGCCTGTATATTTCTTGTCAGCCTCAATCCAAAGATGCTCCTACTACTAAACCCGAAAGTTTTAGGTTTCTGGAACACGATATAACCCAGATTCAGCAAGGATATAAAGAGGGTTTATATACTGTCCAGGAGGTGGTTCAAGCCTATTTGGACAGAATTGAGGAAATCGATAAAAGTGGTCCCGCACTTAACTCGATCATTCAGGTAAATCCTGACGCCCTACAAATTGCGGAGGCGTTGGACAAGGAGATGAAAGAAGGAAAAATAAGAGGACCTCTTCATGGCATCCCGGTGGCATTAAAAGACAATATTGACACCCATGACAAGATGGCCACCACCGCTGGTTCCAGAGCAATGATGCATTCTTATCCTTTGAAAGACAGCCATATGGCCAAACTGTTACGAAATGCCGGAGCGATTATCATTGCAAAAACCAATTTAAGCGAATGGGCGAATTTTCGTGGTGAATTATCTACAAGTGGCTGGAGCGGAGTCGGTGGCCTCACCAAAAACCCATATGAATTAAGCCGTAACCCCTGTGGGTCAAGTTCGGGTTCGGCCGTTGCCGTATCCGCTAATCTTTCGATCTTGGCCATAGGTACTGAAACCAACGGTTCTATAATTTGCCCATCACATAGTAATGGCATTGTGGGAATCAAACCTACCGTTGGGCTATTAAGTCGCTCTGGAATTATTCCCATCTCATTTACACAAGATACACCAGGGCCTATGGCCCGAACGGTAAGAGACGCTGCCATTTGTTTGGGCGTATTGGTAGGCTTGGATTCAACGGATAAAAAAACTAGGGCAAGTCATGGAAAATCTTTTAAGAATTACACACAATTCTTAAAAGAAAACGGATTGAAAGGTAAGAGAATTGGTCTCTTCAAAGGTCCTTTGGGCAAAAACTACAAAGTTGATACGCTGATGTATCAAACTGTGGATTTCCTGAAAAAACAGGGAGCGGAAATCATTGAGATAGATGAAATATCAAAGGCAATGGTTGGGAAATATTCATTTCAGATCATGCTTTATGAATACAAAGACGGATTGAACAACTATTTTCAATCCCTGGGACCAGACGCACCAATCAAAACTATTGAAGAACTTATCGCATTTAACCGATCTGATTCGATTGAATTAAAATATTTCAATCAGAAATACCTTGAAATGGCATCGAAAAAGGATGATCTAACATCTGAAGTTTATAAGGAGGCATTGGCCAAAATGATGAAAGGAAGTAGGGAAGAAGGAATAGATCGAGTCATGAATGAACATGATCTGGATGCCATAATAGCCCCATCGGGAGGCCCTGCCTGGAAAACCGATTTGACCAATGGGGATAGTTTTCATTTGGGGAGCTCATCTCCCGCAGCCCGGGCAGGATATCCAAATATCACCGTACCTATGGGGTTTATTGATGGGCTGCCCGTTGGAATTTCATTTTTCGGAAGGGCATGGAGTGAACCGGTGTTGCTCGAAATAGCCTATGCCTATGAAACCGCAACAAACCATCGCAGGGCCCCAAAGTTTCTGACTTCGGATTAA
>JAGLKG010000543.1 GCA_023141835.1 Maribacter sp.
GTATACAAGATTTCCCCATATGACCCGGTAACGATTTTTGAATATTCACAAAGCTGCTCCGCTATGGTACGTTTAATGCTTATAGTCAAAATATACTTTTATTCTGTTTTTTCCCCATACTATCCCTTTTTGCGCCAAACTTTTTCAATGTTTATAGGGGTTTACAAGTGGTTTGCGCCAAACTTTTTGCCACCCTCCTTTTTCTATAATTTCTACAACCTCCGTAAATACAGGGCTTTGCGAAGCAAAATGGATTTGTAGCGTTGCTTTAGCACGCTACCCTCTTGCTATTCTTATCTTATTCACTTCGCTCCTAAGATCCGAATACCCAAAAAAATACTTTGTTATGCAAAAAGTAGTATGCGCCCTAACGGATTTTTACTTAACCCTTACCTATCGGGACGCTATAAAAATCCATCAGGAACCTGCGCAGTTTAGTTATGGTAAAATTTGGGGGATTTAAAAAAAGAAGATATTATTGATGTATCCTATAATAGTTTTGAATATGAGCCGTATTTCGAGGGGGTATGATTTATATTCATTGTTGAATACGTTTTAATTTTTATTCCTATTTAGGATACTTACGATTAGTTTTTTTACTGTTTCCATTTCTTCTGGCTTGCTAGCTGCCACAAAGAGCGTAGTACTGGCCAAGGCTTCATTACTAATTAGTGGAATCCCCTTGCTATCTATTAACATAGCATTCTTTTCTAAGAACATTAGAAAACATGCTGCAGCAATCCTCTTATTGCCGTCTGCGAATGCATGATTTTTTGTTATTAAGTATAGCAATGTTGCAGCTTTTTCCTCAAGACTTGGATAAAAATCTTGTTCTCCAAATCCTTTTGAAATTTGAGAAACAGCACTGTCAAAACTTTTATCCTTTTCTAGCCCGAACACATCAGAATCAAACTCTTCCTTCATTTGGTTTATTAGGCGTTGATACTCTGTTTTCGTTGGATAACTTGTAACTCCTTTTGATAACCCGTTTGAATCAAGTCTTTCATGATCATAGTCATCCAATAAAGTAAGCCCTTTTGCAAACTGAGTAAGCCATTCAAACTCCTGCTCTTGAGCCTTATCTTCAATGGCTCTACCAAGTATTCGAATCCCGGATCGTAGAACTTGGATTTCTTGATTTGTTTGCTCTAAGCGTTTTTTATTAATAGAATACCCTTCGATTAAATAATCTTTCAATCTTTGACTCGCCCATTGCCTGAATTGCGTACCACGCATGGATTTGACCCTGTATCCAACTGAAATAATAACATCCAAATTGTAGTACTTGGTTGTTTTGATCTGTGTTCTCTCTTTTATTGCTCCATGTTGAGTGGTGTGTGCAAAATCTGCACATACCACTTCTTCTACCAATTCACCTTCCTTGAAAATATTTCTTATATGTCGACCAACTACTGTTCTATCTCGTTCAAATAACTGGCTCAATTGTGCTTGATTCAGCCAAACGGTTTCATCATCAAAAGTTACTTCAACTTTGGTTTGACCATCAAAACTTTGGTAAATCTCTATGTTACTATTATTACTCATGCTATACTCATAATACTATTATGCAGGTATAAATTGCAATATGGCTCTTATGCCTTTCAAATATAGTTGATAAAAAGCGATACCTACCATCAGTTCTATTCTGACAATTCATGTTTGGCGGGATTTGTGTACTTCATTCCTTACTTGTAATTTCTCCCTTAGCATTTGCATATCCTCACTTACTCTTCGGTTTAGAATCTTGGCGTAATGTTGCGTAGTTCTAAGATTTTTGTGTCCAAGCATTTTGCTAACCGATTCAATAGAGACACCATTAGTTAAGGTTACTGTAGTCGCGAAAGTATGGCGCGCTAAATGGGTAGTCAAATTCTTTTTAATGCCACTTAAGTCGGCTATTTCCTTTAAATAGGCATTCATCTTTTGGTTGGTGAGTACTGGAAGTACAGTGTCATTCATTAAATATGGACTGTCTTCATACTTATCAAGAATCATTTGAGCGGTTGGAAGAATAGGAATATTGGCCTTCGATTTTGTTTTGGTACGAGCCGTATTGATCCACAGTTCCCCATCAATGCCCTTATTGATATCATCCTGGCTCAACTTCTTTACATCGGCATAGGCTAATCCCGTAAAACAGCAGAAGACAAATATATCTCGCACATGCTCTAATCGCGGGGTATGAAATTCAGTATCCAATAATTTCTGAATGTCTTCATCCGTTAAAAATTCTCTTTCAACATTTTTAAGGCGCACTTTCCATCTAGCAAAGGGATCTTTAGCAATCCAGTCATTGGCATAAGCAATTCGGATAATTTTCTTAAAGTTCACCACATATTTAATCGCTGTATTATGACTGCATTTCCGAACACTTTTTAGGTAGTGTTCAAATCCCGTTATAAACTTATGGTTGACATCCTTAATGGGAATATCATCTTTTTTGTATTCACTTTTAATAAACTCTCCTACATGTTTCTTGGCAGTTCTATATCTTTCTGCTGTTCCGGCAGCAAAATCCCGCCCAATAAGTTGATTCACCTGATTGTTATGCTCCTGAAAAAGCTCTAATAACATTTTCTCTGGTTTTTTCTTTCCCAAATAAGCATCCTTCAATAGGGGAGCGGTTATGCTTCTTTCTTCCTCCTGCAACTTGTCATACAACTTAAATAGCTTGGTCCTGATGTTGCTCATATGAATATTGAGCTCTCTGATTTCGGCCGTTTTTCCCTGAATAAGCTCCTTAGTAGAATCCCATTTGGACAAAGCCACTTTCCTTTTGACACTCAATTCACAACGCCTTCCATTTACCGTTATTCGTAAGTATAACGGGGCCTTTCCACGTTTGTCGATATCATTTCGTTTGGGGTAGAACAGCAATGAAAACGTATCCTTCATAGGTGAGTACTTGAAATTAAGGTCAAAATGCCTTAAAAAGGTACAAAAAATACGCTTGTAAGTAAAAGAAGATCAGTTATTTATATCTAAATAGGTGAGTACTTTTATTTTTGGGGGTTACTCACCGATTTACTCACCTATTTGTTGCTATCAATTGAATTTAAAGGAAAGTAAATAAAATGAAAAACCCTGTAAACATTTAATTTACAGGGTTTTGTGGAATTTTGGTAAATTCCCAGCGGAGGAAGAGGGATTCGAACC
>JAGLKG010000544.1 GCA_023141835.1 Maribacter sp.
AAAAAACTCCATACTGAAATTTGTTGTTATTGATTCTATGTCAATGCAGTCAGATCATATGATCTTTATCCCTTTTAAATACCAAATCAGGGCAGGGAAGGTGTTAAGATAAGAGATAGGGCAAGATAGTGTTGAAAACCGCGGTAAAACCTGACAATAATCATAGCATATACAAACAAAAACCTTCTATTTCTTAAAGGATAATTAAATATGCGTTTATACTTTGTTCACGTGCCAATAAGGATTTCTCACCGTTTTTTTTCAATGCCAATCGGACAGGATTGTCGGACTTGTTTTCGTAGATGTCGATGTGGTATTCCAAAGTTTGGGGTGTTGGTTATTTCAAAAGTAATATATTGAAACGGGGATATCTTTTTTTAAGAACGGATTGAAGTAGTGATTATCGCCGTAGTTCTCATGGCTGTTCTTATAGAATCTGATGTTTTTGATAAGAGCTGTTGATATGCACGGCCTATTTATTCATTTTGCTAAAAAATAAAAACTCTCTCAATTTTTAAGTTGAACACTTTTGAAACTTCAAAAGCTAGTTGTAAAGAGAGATTGTGTTTTCCTTTTTCAAGGAATACTATTGTTTCTCTTCTGGCAATACCCCTTTTAGCTAAACCCTCTTGTATTAAATCGTGTTTTGTGCGAAGTTCTTTAATCCTGGTTTTCATTTTTGAATTCCATTTTTTAATCGATAAGAATTCTCCGATACTCTGCCTTGGGCCTGCCAACGTATAGCAGATACTGGCTTTAAATTACCATTTCGCCTCCTATTGTTTATTTTGCATGTGGTGCTTTGGGTAGCTTTTTAATTAATTAAATTGCTTGCTGCCAAAAATCCCGCAACACTCATCAATACAATAAGAACAACGAGAATAATAGACAATATGTTAAATATTTTTTTTGGTTTTTGATACCAATAATAAGTGAAGAACGATAATAAGAATGATTGAATAACCAACTCAGGAAGAAAAATCAATTGTTGCTTTACGGGAATTGTTGTATAGATCATTCCATCTATAGAGCCGATTGCAGGGCCAAATGTAGAGAGAATTGATAAGCCGATAAAAAGTAGCCAAAGTTTAAGCCATCCATTTTTTTTAAAAAGAAAGACGGATTTAAATGGCCAGAGTACAATGCCAAAAATTAGACCTCTAAATAGCTGTAATCCTAGACCCAAGGGAACCCAAGGTGAGTCGATTGGCTTCATAATCAAACCCAAAGTACCGGATTCAAACAAATTTCGATAATTAAACAAATACATAAATAATAGACCCATCGCAAAATAGGTGATCATATGAACAGCGGTTAGACGCCAAAGGAATAGACGGACTGCTTTAGTATTCGAATTCATGCGATTAAAATATTAAGTGTTTGGTTTTCATTATGAAGCACAGCGTGCCATATGAAATGAATTTTAGTTCAATTTATCTCATTTGGGTAGTTGTTTATTTTAATAATTAGGCGCTTTGTCTTGCCAATAGGTACATCATCTTCATTTTGTAATAGGACAAGCTAAAAGGTATTACCATATCAAAGATTAGCGTCTTCATTCAGAATTTTTATTTTAATATTTTTAAACGCAACCTTGCCGCCATACTCCTGAAGACCTATGTGACCCGTTTTGGCTTTACCGAAACTTGGCCAGTCAGCAATTCCCGATTTTGCGATCATTGCCTCCCATTCTGGCCCATGTACTGGAAAACGTAAAACTTCTTGATCGTTAAATACTACATATCCGATATTTTCAGTATGATCAATATGGATAAGATAGTGATTCCAAATTCCTGCAGCTTTACTCGCGATAACAGACGGCGCCATCAAACCATACAATGATCCAGCGCGATGTATATCGCCACGACCTTCTACATATTCTTTCCAATTATCATCTAAAATTTGAATTTCAGGTCCCGTTTGATAAGGATGTTCAAATTGCTCGTTCTCAATAATACCCCAAAAAACACCAGAATTTCCGTGTTCAGCAATATTCCACTCAAATGAAAGTTCAAAATCGGTGTATTTACCATCCGTTATCAAATTAGCACTTCCACTCTCTGTACGTAATTCATAATCAAATACCAATACCTCATTTTCAACAGACCACCCATCATAGGAATCACCTCCTCCATACACATGCCATCCTTCCAGATTTTCCCCGTTAAATAATTCAATCCAACCATCTTTTGATGGACTACATCCAACTAAAAGAAGACAACAAAATAATAGGCAAATTCTATCCATATGTATAAGTTAAATGATTAACAGCTATTGTATAAAGATCATATAATCTTTATTTCTTTATAGTAATGAATAAAGGACATATGTCCTTTATCTGCACACACAAGCCAAAAGTATCATGTTAAAAGAAAAGGGGTGTAGCAATATAGCGTTAAAAACCGTAGTAAAACCTGAAATGAATCATAGAATTTACTATTGTACGCCTCATATAATCAAAAGTTTGGTCTAGGAATAGGAGGTAATGTTTTGTTCACTAACAAATGAGAGATTTCTTCTCGTTTTTTTCCTATGCAAATCGGGCAGAATTGTCCACCTTGTTTTCGAGG
The DNA here is from genome assembly GCA_023141835.1 of Maribacter sp. Classification (GTDB taxonomy): domain Bacteria; phylum Bacteroidota; class Bacteroidia; order Flavobacteriales; family Flavobacteriaceae; genus Maribacter_A. The sequence continues at coordinate 2,571 of JAGLKG010000544.1, forward strand.
AAGTCGATGTGGTATTCCAAAGTTTGGGGTGTTGGTTATTTCTCGGGAATATGATAAAATCAACCCGTTGCGCATTTTGGTAAAAATTCGTCAATATGAGTGATTTTTGGTTGTGTAACAATTAAAAATAGTATCGAGAATAAGAATTTTATAACGAAACACCTGGTTCTCGATACTTTTTCTTTCAGAAAAAACTCGAACTGACGGTCTTTCTTGTTCAAATTATCAAAATGAGCAATGCGTTAAAATCAGGGTACACCATCATGCCTTTAGGCAAGTAGGAGCCTTGGTTTCTTTTTTTTCGACAGATTATATGGAACGATTGTTTACTTTTACGGTATTAGAATCTCTTTATAAAATATTGATAGCATATTATCAAAAGCCCGAGGGCTTTTGTCGCTTCGTTCTATTCCTTTGAATAGGTGCGAGGCTATCTTCTATTTTTAAATTTTATAAAGAAACAAATGAAACAACATACAAAGATTGCCATTTTGGGTGGTGGTGGCAGAACAGGAAAATTTCTTGTTACCCAATTAATAGATCAGGGTTATCGGTTAAAACTCCTACTAAGGAACCCTGAACAATTCACAATACATAGTCCATTGATTGAAGTCTTGAAAGGTGATGCCGTTGATTCGGAAGCCATTCATGCCTTGCTTGAAGGTTGCGAGGCGGTCATGAGTACCGTAGGCCAACGCAAGGGTGAACCTTTGGTGTCGAGTCAGGCGACTACACATCTACTCCAGTCAATGACGATCTATGGTATTCGGCGCTACATTGTAGTGGCCGGTCTCAATCTGGATACGCCTTTTGATAAAAAAAGTGAAAAGACGCGTATGGCCACCGAATGGATGAAAGCCAATTATCCCATAGTACATGCGGATAGAAAGAAGGCCTATTCCATTTTGTCGGCAAGTGCTGTTGATTGGACTGTGGTAAGAGTACCTCTTATTGTTTATTCTGATACAAAGGGTGAACTACTTGTTGATTTGGAGGATTGTAAAGGTGATACCATAAGTGCCGCTGCTATTGGGGCATTTCTTATTGAACAATTGTCCGATACTACCTATTTTAGGAAATCCCCTTTTATAGCTAACCCTTAATCCAAAGAGGCTGTCTAAAAAGTAACTCTAACTGACAGTAAGAGTTACTTTTTAGACAGCCTCAAAATTACTGTAATCTTTAAGCTTTATTTTGCGGCTATAACGTACTCCTTTTTCATAAACATTAATGGATAGTGGATGTACAGCTTGTACCACAAGTTACAAACCTGTCTGCTGACGGGCAGGCTTGCGGCAGCAGGGGCAGTATATCACCGACTTTTATGTTTTTTAATTTCAGTATCGGACAACCCTAAAAATTGGGCTGCATTGTCATAAAAAATAGCTTCCTTTTGCTCAAGGGTCAGAAAATCGACATTGTTGATCGATTCAATGCCCACGCCAATAACTTGAGGCCATGTCATTTGATCACTTCCAAACATGATTCGATTTCCAAAGCCTGCATTGATAAGTGGTTTCAGATAGGCATTAAACTCTTCTTGAGGTAATATCCAGTTGACGACGGAAACGTCAATATATACATTTGGATGTGCATACATCAGTGCTTTTAAGTCTTCTACATAGGGCCAAGCTCCGTGCATAATGTACACCTTTACATTGGGGTATTTTACCAATACATTTTCCAATTGCAAAGGGTTCGCATTATAGGTACGCATTCCTCCAAGAAATTCGGGCATAAGGTGAATTCCATAATTTGGGCCTCCAGGTAAAATATGGAAACCGATAGGAATATTCAATTCTTCAGCCAATTCAAAATAGGGCAATATAGAGGCATCATCAGCCAATATGCCATTATAAAAGGGAGCCACTTCCGCAATGACTTGGAGATTACCTTCCCCATGTTGTTTTCGCAATTCATCAACACCTTTATTGGCATCACCGATCAGGATGGTCTCTGGAGCGTCATCAAACCATAAATGACCACTGGTCACAACAGCTTTCACAATATTGTTCTTTTGGAGCGACGCTAAGGTTTTTTCTTTTTGTTCTGAACCAGAGGCCACCCCTTTATACGTTTCTCCCCGTAGTGTGGGTGGATGTGTCATGCCCAACAAAGGATGCCCGTCAGTGAAAGCATGAAGGTGCATATCAATGATAGGCCCCTTGTAAATTTTAGAAGTATCATTGACCAGCGCTGCCGAATTTTCCTTGGTCTGATACTTACAAGAAATGCATAAAAAAATAACTACTACTAGCGTAAAGATCTGTCTTTTCATACTGTGGTTTTTATTGGCCATAATCGGTTTTATCTAACTACTGGTTTTTCATCCTGTCTGCTGACACATTGTTATGCGCTCAAAGGTTCAGTTTCTCTATTTTTTCACTCTTTTCCGAAGCTTAATTACTTTCGATGAAATCCGTTTCAATATC
>JAGLKG010000545.1 GCA_023141835.1 Maribacter sp.
CAATAGTAATCTTTAAGGAATTTGCTACACTTTTGGCAATCTCTGATTGAATAGTAAAAATATCTGTTACATCGCCTTCAAACTCTTCGGACCACAAATGCTTATCTGACTCAGCTTCGATCAATTGAGCATAAACAATCAATTTCTTGTCATCCCGCTGAACACTTCCTTCAAGTACATATTTAACATTTAATTCTTTTGCGAGTTCAGGAACGGTTTTTGAAGTTTCTTCATACCTCATCATCGTTGTGGCTGAAAGAATTCTAAATTCTGAAATCCGTGTTAGGTGGTTCAGAATTGCTTCCATTTGGCCATATACATAATATTTGTTTTCTGTATCATTACTGAGGTTTCTAAAGGGAAGAACTGCAATGGATTTGTTTTTTATCAAGACCTCCTTTTTGTCGGGAAGAACGAAATAAGACGAAATTAGTATACAAACAATGACCGAAACAAAAATTAAAATTAATTTACGTTTCAGAACCTTACCTCCCATCGTAAAAGTAGACACACTTTTATCAAATGACCTCACTGGTCTATTTTTTGCTTCCCCGGGAGTATATCCATAATATTGACGGAAACAGGTGTTGAAGTAGGTGGGGCTACTAAATCCAACCTGATAGGCAATTTCCGATACCGTAGCTCCATTTTTTTGCAATAACACCAATGCTTTTTTCAGCCTGTATTCTCGGATAAAACGGCTCGCTGACTTTCCATTGATCATAAGTAGTTTACGATGTAGATTAGATCGGTTCATGCCAAGTTCCTCAGTCAATTCTTTAACACCAAATTGCTCATTTTCTAAATTGACATCAAGTATGTCAGTCAGTTTTTTAATGAATACTTTATTTTTTGGTGACTGTTTAGGCATCGAAGTGATTTAAGCATTTTCTGAATCAAACGAAAGAGTTGCGGCTAGTTGCGTTGAACAATATAAAATACTCCTAAACAACCCTTTAGATACAGTATACCCTGCAAAGATATGATAGAAATGGAGATGGTACCACTAATTCTAAAAACAAAATAATCGTTAGTGCAAAAATTGATTTTAAAGTATTCTTCATTTGATTTTTGTATTTATTTTTAACTAAAATCGATGACAGAAAACACTTTCTTCAAGAATATTACCTAATCTCACAAAATTATGGTTAATAAACTAATCCAATGGTTAAAATAATATGTGAAATGGTTAAAATAGCGGAAACAAAATACGTACAATAAAACCTATATTTGTAAGGATACCTTCATAAGGAACAAAAATGCCTCCATTGAGCTAAATGTCGCTTTTGAAGGATTCCCATTAATATCTTGACATATGAAAAAAGGACTATTATTATTTATAATGCTTATTGGAATCACAGCAAATGCCCAAGAAGATATGTTGTGTATGGGAAGTCACTGGACAGAGGATGAAGCCAACTTGGTCATGAAAAAGTTTTCCAGCGAATGGAGTGATTTAAAATCTTGGGAAGAACGGGCCAATGTAATCCGGTCTGGAATTATAACGGGTATGAAGCTTGATAAAATGCCCAATATTCAAGGGGATTTCAATCCCATAATCAGAAATAAGCGCATAATGGAAGGCTATACAGTGGAGAATGTGGCCATCGAGAGTTTCCCAGGGTTTTACATAACCGGAAATATATATCGTCCTATAAAGCCGGATACTAAAAATGCCGCTATTCTATCTCCCCATGGCCATATGTTAGACAAGAGGCTCAAGGAAGACGTACAGACGCGTTGCGCTGTGCTAGCGCGTATGGGAGCCATTGTCTTCGCCTACGATATGATAGGCCATGCGGAATCCAAACAAGTCACCCATAAAATGCCCATTGCCCTTTTACTACAGACCTGGAACAGTAAAAGAGTCTTGGAATACCTTTTATCAAGACCCGATGTAGATCCGGAAAGGATTGGGATGACCGGAGGTTCTGGAGGTGGTACCCAAACCTTTGTACTTACCGCCATTGACGATCGGATAAAAGCAGCAATCCCAGCTGTTCAAGTGTCCGCACACTTTTTTGGAGGTTGCGTATGTGAGAGTGGAATGCCCATACATAAAAGCGAAGCACACCAGACCAACAATGTGGAGATTGCTGCTCTATGTGCCCCAAGACCCTTATTGCTGATTTCCAATGGAGCGGATTGGACTCGAAACACGCCCCGAATAGAATACCCCTATATCCAAAAAGTGTATGCGCAATACAATGCCGAGCATAGAGTGGAAAATGTGCATTTGCCTGCTGAAAAACATGATTATGGGTTTTCAAAACGAGCCGCTGCCTATATGTTTTTTGCCTATCATCTCGATTTGGATGAACGCAACAAAGTAACGGTTGCGCCAAATGGTGTCCAAGAAGATTTCGTTACTATTTTACCGCAAGACGATCTAAAAGTATTTACAAAAGCCAATCCTAGACCAGCTAATGCCCTTATGGGGGATGAGGCCATAATATCCTATTTGGATTTAGATTAATGAACGAAACCGGTAGTTACCTTTTAATTTTACACAATACCAATTAAACTTGATAATATATGTCCGATTACATAAATCAACTAATCCAATTCAAAAAAGAAGCAGATCAACATTTAAAGGAAGAATTATTGCCCTTTTGGCTAGACCGCTGTAAGGATGAAGTCAATGGAGGATTTATCACACATTTTGACAAGGATGG
>JAGLKG010000546.1 GCA_023141835.1 Maribacter sp.
ATTCCCTCCTTCGAGGGAATGACAATAAAACTTGATTAGAGTAATCCTAATTCTAACTTGGCCTCTTCACTCATAAGGTCTTGGGTCCAAGGCGGGTCAAAAGTAATTTCGACCACAGCATCTTTAACAGCATCCAAAGATTTTACTTTTTCCTCTACTTCTACCGGAAGAGTTTCAGCAACCGGACAATTAGGGGAGGTAAGGGTCATCAATATTTTTACATCATTATCCTCATTGACAAATACATCATATATCAAACCCAATTCATAGATGTCCACTGGAATCTCAGGGTCGTAAATGGTTTTTATAACCTGTACTATCTTTTCGCCCAATTCTTGGGTATTTATTACTGTTTCGCTCATTTTCTTAATTTTAGTTGAGTTGAGTTTGGTACGCAATAGCGTACATTTTCAACTGTTTTACCATACTGACCAATCCGTTTGCTCTCGTTGGTGATAAATGTTCCTTTAGCCCAATTTTATCTATAAAACCCGTATCGGCCTCAATAATATCCATTGGTTTTTGATTGCTGAATGTCCTTATCAAAATGGCAATAATCCCTTTAGTGATGATTGCATCACTATCGGCGGTAAACACCAAATTATCACCTTCCAATTCTGCATGCACCCAAACTTTACTCTGACAGCCTTTTATGATATTATCATCGGTTTTGTATTGCGCATCGATTAGTGGGAGCGATTTTCCCAATTCAATCATATATTCATACCGTTGCATCCAATCCTCGAACATGGAGAATTCATCAACGATTTCTTCCTGTATTTCCTTTATATTCATTCCCTGAATTTGTGCAAAAATACAACAAGTCTTATTGCTATTCAACAGTTTCTGCCAATGCTACTATTTTATCAATCAATGGTTTTATTTCCTTGGGCGGATTGCCCTCATCAAAGGAAGAAGACTCATACATTTTACCATCTTTAGAGACTTTTAACGAAGCAATAAGTGCCCGATCGGTCGCACTGTTGTTTGATGGTGGAATAAGTGTCCCAATAGTGCTAAGGTTAATTTTATTGATCAAGGCGATAATTTCATTTCTTTCTTGGGTAGTAATTGCTCTTTCTCCATTTTTCTGGTCAAGCCCCTTGGAATTAACCGCAATTCTTTCATTAGTGATTCTGTATTCAAAATTAGCACCTCTAGTCGCAGCCTTGTAGGTCACTGAAAATTGTGTTGTTCTATCCTGATTCTGGCCAGAACAGTAAGAATTCATGGATAGCACTAAAAAAGCCATTGTCAGATATTTCATTGGGCATATTTTTATCTAATAATACAAAAAAGGTGCCCAATAGGACACCCTTTTAATACAAAGTTAACTGTTATAATTTATGGTACAAAGCTCTCCCGAACTCCTCCAGTGGCAAATAAAGCACGCATTCTGTCATTTTGGCCATCACTAAACATATACATACAATTATCGTATACATAATCCATATAATTCATGGTCATATCATTTGAACGACAATGAACAGTAGGGTCAGCAGGGCAGCCGAAATTAGGCCTATCGGATTTGGGAGTATCGGCAACATAATCATCCCTATTACACCTGCCATCTCCCCAAATATGTCTTAAATTCA
>JAGLKG010000547.1 GCA_023141835.1 Maribacter sp.
CTATCTGATTTATATTGCGGAAGGGGTATCCAAAACTTCACATTATGCCCTGGCTACCGGATTTATGGCACTGGGAATGATGCTACCGGGTCTAATAAGTGGTTTTGTACAAGAATGGCTGGGTTATGATGGGTTCTTTATTTGGGTCGTCATCGCCGCACTGCCAGCCTTATTTATATTGAAATATCTTAAATATCCGCCTGAGTACGGCAAAAAGAGAGCGAACGCCAATGAATAGAATTTTAAATTACAAGAATGCCACGACCGAACTTTCAAAAAGGGAGAAGATCGGTCAATTATTTATGCCGGCAGCCTTTATCAATGACTCTGAAGAAGAAATACAACACTTAGAGCGATTAATTGAGAAAAACCATGTTGGCGGACTCTGTTTTTTTCACAGCCGTACTAGTGCTGCGACCAATTATGAGGGTAAGAAGGAAGTTATTTATAATGAGCGAAGCTTACAGACACTTCAAAAATTGATACATCGATATCAATTGAAGTCAAAATATAGATTGTTGATGGCCATAGATGCAGAGTGGGGTTTGGCCATGCGCATTGAAAATACTCCACAATATCCTTATGCTATTACCCTTGGGGCTATTCAAGGGAATTTGGATTTGATTTTCCAGATCGGAAAGAATATAGCCTTGGATTGTAAACAAGCGGGATTACACTACAATTTGTCTCCCGTAGTTGATATTAACAATAATCCAAATAACCCGGTAATCGGGTACAGGTCTTTTGGTGAAGACAAGAAAAATGTAGCTGAAAAATCGGCAGCTTATGTTAAGGGAATGCAGAGCGAAGGCATATTAAGCAGTGTAAAGCATTTTCCAGGACACGGTGATACCGCGACCGATTCTCATTTAGGGTTGCCCGTCATCACTAAATCCAAAAAAGAGCTATTGGATAACGAACTTTATCCTTTTAAAAAATTGGCAAAGGAAAAAGTTGACTCCATTATGGTCGGTCATTTGGCAGTACCCGCACTTTCAAATGGCAAAAATATCCCATCGAGCATTTCAAGCGAAATTATTAATGGATTGTTGCGGAATAATTTTGGCTATGACGGTGTGGTCATTTCCGATGCGTTGAATATGCATGCCGTTTCAAAAAACTTTCCGGTTAAAGGAACGTTGGAATGGGAGGCCTTTAATGCAGGAAACGATATTCTTTGCTTCGCTGAACATACGCATGAAGGTATAGAAACCATTTTGAAAAATGCTACTGAAAACCAAATTGAAGTAGCTTTTGGCCGTGTCTGGAGGCTAAAGGAAAAGGCTATCAATGCCGAGAAGTCAATTAAGGAAAAACTTAAGAATCCCGATAGGCTAAATAAAGAAATAGCCAAGAAAAGCATCACATTGGTAAGTGGGAACAAGACTATTTTTTCTTTCTTAAAACAACAGGGATTTGCCCATGTTTCAAACATACAGAATATTGATAATCAATTTATTAAATTAATAAAATACAATCACGGTACAAACTCATATACGCTAGCTGAGGATTCCATTACATCTATCAAGAATAGAATTAAGAACGAAGAAAATGTACTATTGTCCGTGTTTCCACCGCATGCGAAACCCACAAATAATTTTGGTTTTACAAGTACCGAAGTGAAATTCATAAATGAGATGATACTAACAAAAAACGTGATACTCTATCTTTTTGGAAATCCATATGCCCTAAAGGTATTTGATTATAAAAATGCCAAAGCCGTTGTTTTGGCCTATCAAGATTTTAAAGTATTTCAAGAAGTTGCGGCAGAACATTTTTTTGGCGAAATTGAAGCGGTAGGAAAACTACCTGTAAACATCGAATAACAAAATGAAAGTATATAGTGTTATAGGATTAATGTCAGGAACTTCTTTGGACGGACTCGATATTGCTTATTGTCAAATTTCTAAAACATTAAATCGTTGGAATTATAGCATTGGACAAACCAAAAGTATCTCCTATGATTCCCAAATGAAAGATAAACTTAAGAATTCAATCTACTTAGCTGCAGATGAGCTTTTGACACTTAACAATTCCTATGGAACGTGGTTGGGAGGACAAGTAAAGTCTTTTATCAAGGAATATGGTTTAAAGGTGGATTTTATTGCAAGTCATGGTCACACTACACATCATCAACCAGAAAACGGACTTACCTATCAAATAGGCTGTGGACAACACTTGGCCAATGAAAGTAAAAACAAAGTAATCTGTGATTTTCGCAGTAATGATTTGGCATTAGGTGGTCAAGGGGCACCTCTTGTCCCTATAGGTGATCAATTGTTTTTTGGCCAATATGATTTTTGTCTCAATCTAGGTGGTATCAGCAATATTTCCTTTGAAAAAGATGGAAAGCGAATAGCCTACGATATTGGTCTGGCCAATATGGTCTTGAACCACATCACTCAAAAAATTGATTTACCCTATGATAAAGGTGGTAAATTGGCTAGAAACGGAAAAGTCAATTCGAACATGCTTCAAAAACTGAATGTCTTGGAGTACTACCAGTTGCCCTTTCCCAAATCAACAGGATACGAATGGTTCACGCAAAAAGTGGTTCCGATTATAGAATCTGTGGAAGGCAGTATCGAAAATCTACTACATACCTCTATACATCATCTTTGCGAGCAAATTGTGCTGGAAGTCAAAGCCAACAATACAAAGAACAAAGCTACCCTATTCGTCACCGGAGGTGGTGCATTAAACCATTTTCTGATTGAAACCTTAAAGGAAAAACTTGGAAATACCGTTGAAGTCATCGTACCGCCAATTGTATTGATTGAGTATAAAGAGGCTCTGGTGTTCGCTTTAATGGGGGTGTTGAGAAGTGAACATGAAACAAACGTTTTGAGCTCGGTCACTGGAAGCCAAAGGGATTCTTCAAGTGGCGTTCTATATTTACCCAGTTGAAAGGATATATCCTATAATAAATCTATTGGTTATATTAGTAGATTATGTACGTTATAATAGCCATTTAAAAAAAAGACATATGTCAGATAAACAAAGTAAATCGAAAGCCTATTGGAAAGAAAACCTAAGATACCTCTTTATACTTCTAGTGGTTTGGTTTGCAGTTTCCTACGGTGCGGGAATAGTATTCAAGACTCCGTTGGATACGATTCAAATAGGTGGTTTTAAACTTGGATTCTGGTTTGCACAGCAAGGATCGATATATGTATTTGTAGTCCTCATATTTATTTATGTTAGGCTAATGAACAAATTGGATAAAAAATACGGCTACGACGAATAACCACAACTAAAAAATAATTTATGAGTGTTCAAATCTGGACTTATCTACTAGTAGGAATAACCTTTGCCTTATATATTGGAATCGCCATTTGGTCAAGAGCAGGTTCAACGAAAGAGTTTTATATTGCCGGTGGTGGCGTTTCGCCCCTCGCAAATGGTATGGCTACAGCCGCAGATTGGATGTCAGCTGCATCTTTTATTTCTATGGCCGGTATCATCGCTTTTGCAGGTTATGACGGCTCTGTATATTTAATGGGCTGGACAGGGGGCTACGTATTGCTGGCTCTATTACTTGCACCTTACTTACGTAA
>JAGLKG010000548.1 GCA_023141835.1 Maribacter sp.
GGTCGGTACGACCCAACATGAATGCAGTGTTGACTGGACCGGGGCGGTATTCTCTTCCTATGGGGATTGGTATGGATCGGGCATAAGATCCTGTAGCTATGTGCCCTTGATAAAATCGGACCTGCCGCTTTGAGGAATCTTGGTTTTTTTCTTCTGTAAGCCCCCTTTATTTCCTGGGAACGGGCCACTGTTTTGTTAAAAACCTTCGATTTGGGCATAGGATACCACTGCTGGGCTCTTTTGGCAGTTTATCAATGAGTGCCTTCAGGAATCAAATATTTTATTTTAGTCGGTGTTTTAGTCAATTCAGTTGATATATTTTTCAATCGTTTATTTGAACTTTAGAGAACTGGCCTAAGGCTTTTTATAGGATAATCATCAAATATTATAGTCTAAAAACACCGTTTTTTTTAAATGAATGATGTTTTGAGCAAAAAAAGTATCAATAATAGCAATATTAGTGGTGGACCCTATAGATTACAACCGATATATTTGGATCATTAAATAATCATTTTAAAGTTTTATTGTTGTTAAATCCTTAAAATAAAAAAAAGGGATAACTAAAATATCTTCAAAAATGGAATTAAATAAAAAGCTTTTACAAAATTAACAACAAAGTAACTAACGAAAAGAACCTTATGAAACAGACCGAAGCACCTCCCATTCTAGATTTACTTTCCTGTAACAGGAGACGTAATTTGAGAACATGCGTTTTCATTTTTATGACAATCGCATGTATTAATGTTAATGCATTGTATGCCGTAGATTCTAATTTAAATTCTGCAATAATCCAACAAAGCACAATCTCTGGTACCATTACAGATGAATCTGGCGTTTCTTTGGCAGGAGCAAGTATCGTTGAAAAAGGTACCACCAATGGTACTCAAACTGATTTTGATGGTAATTACACCTTAGACATTTCAGGAAGCGATGCCATTTTGGTGATTTCTTACATTGGTTTTGAAACAATTGAAATTCCCGTTGTTAGTGGTCAATCTACATATAATGTTTCGCTAAATCCTGACACCGCTGCATTGGACGAAGTTGTTGTAGTTGGTTATGGTACCCAAAAGAAACGCGAGGTTACAGGCGCAATAAGCTCTATCTCTGCAGATGCTATTACCCAACAGACCATTACTGGTTTTGATCAGGCAATGGCTGGTAGGGTTGCCGGTGTTCAAGTATCCCAGAACTCTGGTGCTCCAGGTGGGTCCACATCTATTCGAGTAAGAGGTATTGGAACGCCAGGAAACAGTGAGCCATTATATGTAATTGACGGAATACCTGTGTTTAACAGTAATTCCGGTGGCGGTGGAGGGACCCCTCCTAGTCCGCTGAATACCATTAACCCAAATGATATTGAATCCATAGAAATTTTAAAAGATGCCGCCTCTGGTGCTATCTACGGTTCAAGAGCGGCCAACGGTGTAGTAATTATTACAACTAAAAAAGGTAAGGCAGGAGCGCCAAGACTTAATTTGGATTACTCCATTGGTACGCAGAGTAAAGAGAAAGATTTTGATATTTTGGATGGACCTACCTGGCAACAGTATATCACTGAATTTTCAGGTTCAGCACCAAATTTAACAAATCCTGCCAATACCAATTATATAGATGAAATATTTCAGTCGGCCACGATACAAAACATGAACTTGAATGTAAGTGGTGGAAATGAAATGTCTAAATATTCTCTTTCCCTTGGTTATTTAGATCAAGGAGGTATCATTAGAGGTACTGCATTCGAAAGACTCTCTCTGCGTGTTAATACTTCTCATGATGTAAGCAAACGTTTTAGAATCGGAAATAATTTTTCGGTATCAAGATCTATAAACAATCAAACACCTGAAAATAGTGTGTTCGGTGCGGCAATTGGTAGGGCCGTAATTCAACCGCCAGTAATTCCAGCAAGAAATGCTGACGGTAGTATAGGACAACCTGGAGATGTTGGAACTAGTTTTATTCGATCAGGTGGCCCTCTTTACGTAACAGATGAACGTTTCTACGAAGCTGAACAATTTCGTTTTTTAGGTAATATTTTTGCTGAATACGATATTTTGGAAGACTTAACCTATAGATTAAATTTAGGAGGGGATTATTTGGCAAGTGGTTCTAATCTTTTTTCGCCATCTTTCTCAGGTAGTGGAAGTCCTGATATTCTTTCTAGTGGTACCCGTTTTGATAGTAAGGAATGGATTTGGTTGGCAGAGCATACCTTAAGCTACAACAAATCATTTAATGACAAGCACAACCTTGATGTACTTGTAGGTTTTACGCAACAGAAGTCAAGTTTTTCATCACAAAGCACCTCAGGAACCAACTTTGTTTCTGATGATTTGATTGCTTTGAGCACTGCCGCAGAGAGAATAGGAACTGGAAATCTAGTAGATTGGTCATTAATGTCTTACCTAGGTAGGGTAAACTATAACTTTAAAGGCAAATACTTTCTTTCTGGTTCTATAAGAAGAGATGGTTCTTCAAAATTTGGACCAGGTAATAAATGGGGTGTATTCCCGGCATTTTCTGCAGGTTGGCAAATAGCCGATGAAGAATTTTTCAATGTTGACTTTATAGATGAATTAAAATTAAGAGCCAGTTGGGGCCAATTAGGTAACCAAGAAATTGGTAATTTCAATTACTTATCCTTACTTTTCCCCAATGCCGGATATGGTTTTGGTGGTAATGTAAATACAGGTAATTTTTCTGCGCAACCCGCCAATGCCAACATTACATGGGAAACAGCAGAACAAACTGATATAGGTTTCGATCTAAGTCTTTTAAACAAGAAGGTGACGCTAAGTGTTGATTATTTTAACAAACAACAAGTTGATATTTTATTGCCTGGATCTTTACCTTTGGCTTATGGATTTATTGTAAACGGTAGCCCTCAATTTCCAACAGTGAATGCTGGTGTGGTACGAAATAAAGGTCTTGAATTTGACTTAGGAATCAAGGGGTTCAAAGAAGATTTTAGTTGGTCCGTTAATGCCAATCTGGCTACCTTGAACAACAATGTTGAAAGTGATAACGGTAGTCCTATTATAGTAGATGGTGAATCTTTATCTATCCGTTTTCAAGAAGGTCTACCCATTGGAACATTCTATGGATACAAAGTAGATGGGGTTTTTCAAAACCAGACAGAAATTGATGCCCTTAACCCAGATGCTGCCAATGGTGTATATTATCAAGCTTCCAACACCAGTCCAGGAGATTTTAAGTTTAAAGATTTAAATGGTGATGGTATTGTTGACTCTGAGGACCAAACAGAACTAGGTAGTGGAGTGCCAGATTTTACTTATGGTTTATCTGCGAACATAAACTACAAAAATTTTGATTTTTCAATGTCTTGGCAGGGAGTACAAGGAAATGAAATTTTTGCTAATATTTTACAGCAGGCAGGTGACTTTACAAAACCTGATAATAAGTTTACTACGTTATACGAAAATGCTTGGCGTGGGGAAGGTACTAGTAACACTGTACCTGCTATAGGTAGTGGAAATGGTAATTACCGAAATTCAGATTATTATATTCAAGATGGGTCCTTTTTAAGATTACGTTCATTGCAAATTGGATATTCATTGCCGAACGACCTTTTGGAAACAATAAAACTTAGTAACTTTAGGATATATGTAGGTGGTCAAAATCTATTGACATTTGATAATTATGAATATGGTCTTGATCCTGAGGTTGGTGCAAATGCTGGTAACACTTTAGAAAACGGTATAGACCGTGGTCGTTATCCTATTCCTAGAACAATTTCTCTTGGTGTAAACGTAGGATTTTAATATAAAAAATAAAAAAAATAAAAAAATGAAAAAGTACATTTTTCTTAGCCTCTTCGCGGTAGTTACACTACTTGGTTGTGAAGATTTCATTGAACTAGAACCACAGGATCAGTTGACTTCAACTGCATTCTACAAGACTGCCGCTGATGCAATTTCTGCAACCAACGCAGCTTATGATGGCTTTCAACATTTAAATTATTACGGCTTTAATTATCCTGACATTTTAAACATTGCCGGTGGTGATGCTATAAAAGGAGGTTTTGGAGCGGGTGACCGTCCGGCCTACTTAGAATTGGAAACATTTAATATTACCGATAACAATTTAAGAATCGGAGAATTTTATGCCATGGCGTGGGGTGGCGTTAATCGAGCCAATCAAGTCTTGGACAATGTTTCACAAATGGAAATTCAAGATGACTTTACCGAAGCACTTAGAACAAGACTTTTAGGAGAAGCAACATTTTTAAGAGCGCTACATTACACTAATTTAGTGTTAGGTTTTGGTGGTATGCCTATTTATGCTTCTGTACCAGCTATTGACGCAGAAATAGTTCCAAGAGCTAGCGTAGAAGAGAATTGGGCATTTATTATTCAAGGTTTTAAAGATGCTGCAAATATGTTACCTGATTCGTATGATGCTGCAAATACAGGCAGAGCTACGAAAGGGGCAGCGAATGCGATGCTGGCCCGTGTACATTCTTTAAGAGGGGAATGGTCCCAAGTAAATACATATGCCGACTTGGTAATCAATAGCCCTGCAGGATATGATTTGGCACTAACCTTTGCCGAAAATTTCGACGAAAGAGGAAATAATAATATAGAGTCTATTTTCGAGATCCAATACACCCTATCCAACACTTCTTTAAGTATATGGAGTTCAGCCGGCGACTGGAACTCTAACTTCATAGCAAAGTATGCCGCACCTCAAGTGGGTAACGCTGGTTGGGCAACAATGTCTCCCACACAAGAGTTGGTAGACGATTTTGAAGCCGGTGATATCCGTTTGGCCGAAACAGTTTATCAGCCAGGTGACCCTTATGGCGATGGGACGTTTGATCCCTATGATGGTTCGCACTTCGAAAATGCCGGTCTTTATGGTCATAAAAAATTAACAGGTCTTGATTTTGCTAATTCCGCAGGTAACGGATTTAATTATAATTATAAAATTATTCGATTTGCAGACATTCTTTTATTGAAAGCCGAGGCAGAAAACGAGTTAAATGGAGTTTCGGCAAATGCGTTAGACCCACTAAACCGTATTAGAGTCCGTGCTGCATTGTTACCTGTTAACGACACGAACAATCCAGGCCTTAGTCAAACTGGGCTCCGCGATATTATTCTAGGAGAGCGAAGAAGTGAATTAGCTATGGAAGGATTACGCTTTTATGACGTAATCTACCGTGGTAGAGGTGCCGAATTCTTTGGTTCTAGAGGCTATCAGGCGGGTGAGGAGATTTTCCCTATACCACCATCTGAAATTGCACAGACCGGATGGCCTCAAAATTAGTTAGGTTTAGTTAGATTTTAAGGGTAGTTTGGTAATTTATGCCAAACTACCTTTTTCTGTATCATTTAATAATATGTTCAAGGCCATAAAATATTGTAGTATTTTTTTTCTTCTGAGCCATGTGTTTTCATGCTCGTTAAGTGAAAATGAAGTTTTCACCAAACTGAATCCTGAACAAACACATCTAGACTTTGTAAATCAAGTTTTCGAATCAGATTCCATTAGTTTGGCCAACAACTATTATTTCTATAATGGTGCCGGTGTTACCGTAAGTGATTTTAACAATGATGGCCTTCAGGATATTTATTATTCCGGTAACCACATAACTTCTAAACTTTACCTCAATAAAGGAAATCTTAGTTTTGAAGATGTTACCCAAAAATCCAGACTTGAGAATGATTATTGGAGTAGTGGTTCTACGTATGCTGATGTTAACGGAGACGGCTGGCAGGATATTTTTGTTTGTACCGTAGGAAAGGATGAACCCAATTTACTTTATATCCATCAGGGAACTGATGCCAAGGGCGTACCAAAATTTAAAGAAGAAGCTGTCAAATATGGTTTGGATGACAAAAGAATATCTACCCAAGCCGCTTTTTTTGATTACGACCAAGATAATGACTTGGATCTATTCGTCATTGTGAATTCTCAATTAATGAACGATCGCAATCAGACCAAACCAAGAAATACGGGTACTAATTCTTATACCGTCGATATTCTTTATAGGAATAATGGAGACGACACATTTACCGAAGTATCTGAGGAGTCTGGAATCATAAACGAGGGCTATTCTTTAGGCCTCGCCATAACTGATATTAACAATGATGGTTGGCCAGATATATATGTAGCCAACGATTTTATTACTAATGACCTCATATACATCAATAATCAAAATGGTGGTTTTGATGAAAAAGCAAATGACTATTTAAGGCATACGACTTACAACGGAATGGGAGTAGATATTGCAGATGTCAACCAAGACGGACTCATGGATATCACTGTTGTGGATATGTTACCAGAATCCAACAGGCGCAGAAAGCTGATGCTAGCTCCAGTGAATTACGATCTATTTAACTATAGAACAGATTTAGGATACGCCAAACAACACGTAAAAAACACATTACAGATCAACCAAGGAATCAATGAAGAAGGTAATTACCAATTTAGCGAGTTAGGAGCCTTGGCCGGCATGTATTCTACAGATTGGAGCTGGGCGCCACTTTGGGCAGATTTTGATAATAGTGGATCTTTGGACTTATTTATTAGTAACGGGTATTATAAAGATTTAACAGATATGGATTTTGCCCTTGGCCTTAAGGAAAAATTACGTTTTGGGTCTAACGAGCACAGTATTTCCTATCAACAAGAAACTTTAGATAAACTAAACCCTATAAAAAAATCTAATTTTCTATACAGAAACAAAGGAGATCTTAGCTTAGAAAATGTAACGAAAGAATGGGGCTTAGATGA
>JAGLKG010000549.1 GCA_023141835.1 Maribacter sp.
GCATAAAACTAATTGGAACTGGTAAAAACAAAAATGCTTTTGGCGCTCGCCTCGAATTATTTTATGAAGGAAGCCTAAAACAGAGTTATTACCATTCCAATGTTCGTGGATATTTATCTAGCATGAATGATAACATCCATTTTGGACTTGGCAGTGAAAAGAAGGTTGATAGCATTACCATACGATGGCCTGACGGTACTTTTCAAACTGAAAATTCCATAAAAACAAATACCTCACTTACGATTAAGTATAATCCTAATAGAAAAGGTCAACCTATAGTACAACCTAATACTCTATTTGAGTCGGTCACTGATTCTTTACAATTGGAATATGTACAAAAGGAAAACAGTTATATAGATTTTAAGAATGACCCTCTGTTTTATAAAATGTATTCGCGGGAAGGACCTAGTATCGCAATTAACGATATAAACAATGATGGATTAGATGATATTTTAATAGGCGGTTCCGCTGAAAATTCAGCTACATTCTTTACCCAGAAAAAAGGTTCCTTCGAGAAAAGCAGCCAATTAGAATTAGAAAAGGATTCTAACTATGAAGATATGGGTATGCTCCTTTTTGACGCCGATGACGACGGAGATAATGACCTATATGTGGTTAGCGGCGGAAGTGACTTTGTAGCAAGTAAAGAGGCTTATCAAGACCGGTTTTATAAAAATGAAAACGGGTTCTTTGTAAAACAGGAAACGGGTTCTTTGAGTACAGCAAGCGGCGGTCCGGTTAAAGGGGCGGATTATGACAGAGACGGTGATATTGATCTCTTTATTGGTGGTAAAATAAGTCCTGGAAAATACCCTACTTCTCCCCTAAGCAGCCTTTTAGTAAATCAAAATGGCACTTTAAAAGAAGATACGCCAAAAGCCTTAAAAGAAATTGGCATGGTAACAGATGCGCTGTGGACAGATTTCAATAATGATGGTTGGGTAGACCTGATTGTTGTTGGAGAATGGACTAAAATTCAATTTTTTGTCAATAAAGAGGGTACGCTAGAACCTTATAGTAATACAGGACTTGAACACACATCTGGATGGTGGAACAGTATTTCTGGTGGTGATTTCGACAATGATGGTGATACGGATTATATCTTGGGTAACTTTGGTTTAAACACCTATATTAAGGCTGACCAAGACCATCCTATTCGTGTATATGCAGATGACTTTGATGCCAACGGAAAAATAGACCCTATCATATCCTATTATGAAAAGGATGATTCTGGTACATTGCAGGAATACACATTGCACACCAGGGATGCACTGATATCACAAATAGTCGCCTACAAAAAACGTTTTAAGAATTATAAGTCCTTTTCCGAAGCAGATTTTGACGAAATCCTTAAAGAACATGATCGTAAAAACGATTTTGTCCTTGATGCCAAAATATTGACCACAAGCTATGTAGAAAATATGGGTTCAAAAGGATTTAAGATACGCCCCTTGCCTATAGAATGCCAAGTTTCTCCAGTATATGGTGTGTTGATTAAAGATTTCGATAGTGACGGAAATTTAGATGCCCTATTAAGTGGTAACCAAAATTCTGCAGACCCCCTTTTTGGTAACTATGATGCCTCAAACGGAATTTTTCTCAAGGGAAATGGAAAAGGTGAATTAGAACCAGTTTCCACCATGGAATCAGGATTGTATTTAAATGGAGATCAAAAAAGTATCGTTACTCTTTTTGTTGAAAATCATCCAGTGCTTGTTGCTGGAGCAAATCAAGGTGCAATGAAAGCTTACGAATATTTTGATTACATGTCTTCATCCAATAATATTATCCCTTTGCAAGCTATGGATGCCGGGGCCTATATCACTTTTAATAATGGAGAAAAAACAAAATTGGAGTTCTATTATGGTAATAGTTATCTTTCTCAATCTTCAAGAAAATTTATGATTCTACCTATGATGAAAGAGGTTCTTTTTTATGGTTACAATGGGGTTACACGCAAAATAAAATAAGAGTTCAATTTAATGGCGCGGAGTTATTTGCTTTTTGGTTTTATTCTTTTTTTTATCCTTTCCTGCAAGGATAAAAAAGACACGTTTGCTCAGAATGAAGGGCCAGAAGAAGTAATTCAATCTTATAGGGCTATTCCTGAAGATAGCTCTGGTATTCAATTTTTGAATAAGACCCAAGAATCTCAAAACTTTAATTACCTCATCTACCCATTTATTTATTTTGGAGGAGGAGTTTCTACCGGAGATATCAACAATGATGGTTTGCCAGATATATATTTTACGGGGCAAATGGGTAAAAACAAACTGTATTTAAATAAGGGAAACATGTCTTTTCAAGACATTACTGCAACGGCTGGTGTAGAAGGAATCTATAACCATTGGACTACCGGAACAACCATGGCAGATGTCAATAATGATGGTTTTCTAGACATTTATGTGAGCGTCGCTGGCCCTGGAGCCACAAGAAAAAATCTACTGTACATAAACAACAAAAACAACACCTTTTCTGAACAGGCACAAAACTATGGCATTGCAGATGTGGGCCATACTATTCAATCTGCTTTTTTTGATTATGACAACGATGGAG
>JAGLKG010000055.1 GCA_023141835.1 Maribacter sp.
TGAAAAAATCACTTTTATTAATTTGTTTTTGCCTAGGGCTTTGGTCCTCAACTTATGCCCAGGCCGGAAAGGTCTTCGACAATCTTTCGATGTCCAGTGAAATACTTAAAAGCGAACGAAAATTTGCAGTCTACCTACCACCAGACTATGAAACCTCCGAGCGGAGTTATCCCGTTCTCTATCTCTTGCATGGAGCTGGTGATGACCAAACAGGATGGGTGCAATTTGGCGAAATCCTTCGAATTACGGATAATGCCATAAAAGATGGTTCGGCTACCCCAATGATTATTGTAATGCCAGATGCAAACTCAGGAAAAAGAGGCTATTTTAACCAAGGAGAGGATTGGCGGTATGAAGACTTCTTTTTTGAGGAATTAATGCCTTATATAGAACAGAAATATCGTATTAAGAGTGAGAAAAAATATCGTGCGGTCGCAGGCCTTTCAATGGGTGGTGGGGGCTCATTTATGTATGCATTGCATCATCCGGAATTATTCTCTTCTGCCTGCCCTTTGAGTGCCTATGTAGGCCCATTGACTATTGAGGATTTTAAAGAAAGGCTCAAAAGAAGCAATCAATCGTATTCGAATACTGAAATCAAGGACTATTTTAAAAGGCATAACGCCATCAATTTAATTGAGAGTATGCCTGCTGAGGAAATTAAATCTGTTCGATGGTATATTGATTGTGGCGATGACGATTTTTTGTATGAAGGCAATAGCCTGGTTCATATTGCTATGAAGAAAAAGGAGATTCCCCATGAATATAGGGTTCGTGAGGGGAGACATAGTTGGACCTATTGGCGGGAATCCTTACCAAAGGTGTTGGAATTTGTATCACAGGCATTCCATCAATATTAGAAAAGACAATGGACAAGAAAAAATTGGCGATCCAAGTATTGGCGGCAGTATTATTATATGTCGTTATTTCCTTAATCTTGGAAAAGGAATATACAAGCCCAATAATTTTCAATGAAGTTCTTGAGGGTTTGGTCTTTGGATTGCTATATGGAGTCTTTATTTGGTTCCGGGATAAATGGAAGAATAAAAAGGAATAATATGCAATATAGAAGGTTTGGAAGAACCAATTGGAAAATTGGTGAAGTAGGTTATGGTATGTGGGGTATGGGCGGATGGAAAGAGTCCGACGATATCCAATCGGCAAAATCCTTGGATTTGGCCGTAGAAAATGGTGTTAATTTTTTTGATACAGCCTGGGGTTATGGCGAGGGTCATAGTGAAAAGTTATTGGGACAGTTGGTAAGACGACATCCGGGACATAAATTATACACTGCAAGTAAAATTCCGCCCAAGAATTTTCAATGGCCTGGAAAGCCTGAGTATAAGTTTGAAGATTCATATCCCATTGAACACATTATTGAATATACCGATAAAACCTTGTCGAATTTGGGGTTAGAGCAAATTGACCTGATGCAATTGCATACGTGGGATGATGTATGGGCAGATCGTGAAGAATGGCAAAGGGCTATAGAAGATCTGAAATCAGCAGGCAAGGTGGTGGCTATGGGTATCAGCATGAATCGTTGGGAACCTGAAAACGGTATCAAAGCCTTGAAAACTGGAAAGTTGGATGCCGTTCAGGTCATCTACAACATTTTTGACCAGGCCCCGGAGGATGTACTTTTTCCGCTGTGCGAGGAACTGGATATTGCGGTGATTGCCAGGGTTCCTTTCGATGAAGGAACTCTTACAGGCAATATTACCAAGGAGACAACCTTTCCAGAAGGAGATTGGAGAGGTACTTATTTTGTACCTGAAAATTTAAATTCGAGTGCCGAAAGAGCAGACGCATTACGCCCAGTAGTTCCGGAAGGCATGACAATGGCTGAAATGGCATTACGATTTATTGCTATGAATAAAACCGTAGGTACTATGATTCCAGGAATGCGGAAAGAAAGAAATGTATTGGCCAATACTGCTATTAGCGACGGAAAAGGCATTTCAAAAGAATTGTTGTCAGCGTTAAAAAAACATCGATGGGATAGGGTGCCAACTTCATGGTCCCAATAGCACAAAGTTTAATCGAAAAGAATTCCCCGATGCTTGCATCGGGGTTTCCAATGAAATTGTTATCCCAAACTTGTTTCGGGATTTAAATAATCAAAACAAATCTTGCTTATGGTATTTGGAAAAAGGATTATTTTGCGAACAATTGCCCCATGTCTTTAAATGCCTTGAACTCAAGGGCGTTACCTGCGGGGTCTAAAAAAAACATGGTAGCTTGTTCACCGACCAAACCTTTGAATCTGATATAGGGTTCAATGACGAAGTTCACTCCTTTTGACTTTAGCTCCTCTGAAAACGTCTGGAATACTTCCCAGGGAAGGACAACACCATAGTGCGGTACCGGCACATTTTTTCCATCGACAGGATTGGTATGTAAATCTTCTTCGGTCTTTGGTTTGTAGTGGATGACCAATTGATGGCCAAATAAATTGAAATCTACCCAATGGTCGCTACTACGTCCCTCCTCACAGTTTAGGACTTCGCTGTAGAATTTACGGCATTCTAAAAGATTATGTACAGGTATGGCAATATGAAAGGGTGTTATGGTTTGCATTCAAAAAATTTTAATTGATAGATTGTCCCCTCAATAGGATAATCCCAATGATAAAATTAGTCCTTTTCTATGATTTAATGAAGTTCATTATTTGATGGCTCACCACATCCTGATGCATAGAATGCCCAAAACCACTTGTTTTGAATAGGGTGCTATTTTTCCAAGTGGAGTGGACACTTTCAGAAGCGCTAAAGGGGGCAATGCTATCTAATTCATCATGAATCAATAATCCTTTTTTAGCTTGGTGTCCATCAAATTTATAGGTCGAGAATTCATGAAACGAAAACCCTAAATGTTTTTTAAAATGATTGTCAAGACCAGAAAAAACCCTTGCATTGAACTTGAGCATGTTTTGATAGTGCGACATGATGTCTTTTAATTTGGTAGGTGCTCCAATGGTCACGATTTTCCCCACCTCTTTATTTGGATATTTATGTTGATTATAAAGGGCGTTCATACCTCCTAACGAATGGCCTATAAGAATTTTCGGATTGTGTTTATTTACTATTGCCTGGGTACAATCTGTATAAAGGGGGACGTTAAAAATCTTTCCTGTGGAATAACCATGGGCAGGGGCATCGAAGGCAATGATGTTGTACTTCTCCCTTTGCAAAAAAGAAATTAGGTTTTGCCAGCGAAATGTGTTGCTCTCCCAACCGTGTAGTAGGAGTATAGTTTCTTGGTTGCCTTCCCATTGGTACGTTTGAAGTTCAATACCTTCAACTTTGATTCTATCCTTTTTGGCATTTTCCAGAAAATCTTTCTGTTCAGGCTCGACCTTTCCGTTCCGAGGTGTGCAGAATAGGGTAAATGCCTTCTCTGCTGCCCTCTTTTGTGAAAAAAAGGCAAGTATGTTCAAGTAAGCACCATAGGCCAAGGGAAGGTATTTGTTGAAATTTTTTTTCACGAAAAACTTGTGACTTAGGTTAATAAAAAGCAATAAAGCTCACCCTGTTAATCCCAACCTATCATCAAATATTTGATTTTTGCAGTATCGGGTACTTGTACAGCTTCGATATTGGGGCTTGATACATATCTAAGATTAGCGGGTAGCTCACTTTTGTCTATTGTAAAATACACATCATGGTCTTTTACAAAAATGACAATATTGTTTATTGAAGTGACTATTTTTTTGATGCTATATTTCTCTCGAATATCCTTAAAGGTACTGTTGAGCCCAATTCCTTTCTCTGTCATGAATCTGGGGTCGTTAATACGAACATTTTCAACTTTGGGGATACTATCCGGACTTGGGGTGATGGTCAAAAGATGACTCCCGCCCCTTTCGTAGACATTGATTCTTTTGGCGCCAAAACCTAAAGTCAATCTCGTGGTATCCTTTACGATGGAATCTTGCTCATAGATGATGTCCAAATCCCTTACCAAACTTACTTTATCCAATTTTCCAACACTGGTATTTGTAATTAGAAAAGACGTGTCTTTCTCTTTTTGACATTGTGTTAAAAGCACTAAGGCACATAGGGCCACAGTAAAAAGTATTTTCCTCATATTCTTTTATCGCATTACCTTTTTTAATATTCCTAAAACCCCACGAATAAAAGTGGCACTTGTCAAAACCTTTACAATCGGATTCATTCGCGTGCTTCTCCGACTGAAGGTTCTTCTACTTGTGGGTTTTTCTCTTTCTTTTTCAGCTTCCTTCTCGGCCTTTTCTATTTTCTCATTGAGCATTTCATAGGCACTCTCCCTATCAATGGTTTTATTGTATTTAGGAACCAGATCAGAGTTTTTGATGACTGATTTTAATTCTGCATCTGTTAGGACATCCATTCGGCTCATTGGAGCTCTTAATAATGTGGCTGCTAGCGGTGTTGGGCGCCCTTTTTCATCCAAGGCCGAAATCAAGGCCTCACCAATTCCCAGAGATGTCAAGACTTCCTTGGTGTCATAATATTCAGATAGTGGATAATTCTCAGCCGTAAGTTTTATGGCTTTTCTATCCTTCGCTGTAAAGGCACGTAAAGCATGTTGCACTTTTAGACCCAATTGCGCCAATACTTCATCGGGCACATCGGTGGGGTTTTGGGTAACAAAATAGAGTCCTATGCCTTTGGACCGTATGAGTTTTACTATACTTTCAATTTGATCCAATAGGGCCCGGGATGCTTCCTTAAAAATAAGATGGGCCTCATCAATGAACAGGATGAGTTCTGGTCTATCGCTATCTCCTTGCTCCGGAAATGTAGCATAGATTTCAGCCAATAGGCTTAGCATAAAAGTCGAAAATAACTTGGGCCTATCTTGAATATCAGTTAATCGAATTATATTGATGTATCCTCGTCCTTCCTCATCAATTCGGGTAAGGTCATCAATATCCAAGGACTTTTCACCAAAGAACAAGTCTGCTCCCTGTTGTTCCAATTCAATGACTTTCCTCAATATAGTACCCGTAGAACTCGTAGAAATGCGTCCATAGTCTTTGGTGAATTCTTTCTTTCCAGATCCTGTGGCATACTGAAGGACTTTCTTAAAATCCTTTAAATCAAGGAGCGGTAATTTATGGTCATCACAATATTTAAAGATTACGGCAACTATACCTTCCTGCGTTTCACTAAGGTTCAAGATCCTTGATAATAGGACGGGTCCAAATTCAGAAACCGTTGCCCGTAGTTTAACGCCATCTTGTTCTGAAAGTGAAAGAATTTCAACAGGAAAACTTTTTGCTTCAAAAGGAATGCTTATTTTTTCGTGACGCTCATCTATTTTTGGATGCCCCGGACTTGGTTCGGCAATGCCACTAAGGTCACCTTTGAGGTCCATTAGCAGTACTGGGATGCCTTTGTCAGACAAAT
>JAGLKG010000550.1 GCA_023141835.1 Maribacter sp.
GTTCCGATGATGAATATTATCAATGGCGGTTCGCATTCAGATGCCCCAATTGCATTTCAAGAATTTATGGTCATGCCTATCAAGGCAATAAGCTTTTCTCATGCTATGCAAATGGGGACTGAGATATTCCATAATCTTAAAAAAGTGTTGCACGACAGGGGTTTGAGCACAGCAGTTGGTGATGAAGGTGGTTTTGCACCTAATTTAGCCGGTGGTACTGAAGATGCTTTGGATACCATAGCTAAAGCTGTGGAAATTGCGGGTTACAAATTAGGCGATGATGTTATGATCGCTTTGGATTGTGCGTCTGCCGAATTTTTTGTCGATGGTAAATATGATTATACCAAATTTGAAGGCGAACAGGGAGTTGTCAGGACTTCCAAGGAACAAGCTCAATATTTGGCCGAATTATGCGACAAGTATCCCATTATTTCCATTGAAGATGGCATGGATGAAAATGACTGGGATGGCTGGAAAGTTTTAACGGAGATGGTTGGTGATAAAGTTCAATTGGTCGGTGATGATTTGTACGTTACCAATGTTGAGAGATTATCAAAAGGAATTGAAAATGGCATTGCAAATTCAATTTTGATAAAGGTCAATCAAATTGGTACTTTGACGGAAACCATAGCTGCCGTAAATATGGCCAAGGATGCAGGGTATACTTCAGTAATGTCTCACCGTTCTGGCGAAACCGAGGATAATACCATTGCAGATTTGGCGGTGGCTTTGAATACAGGTCAGATCAAGACCGGTTCTGCCTCTCGTTCAGATAGAATGGCAAAATACAACCAATTACTTCGCATAGAAGAAGAATTGGGAAGTACGGCCTATTATCCGCAGGAAAAGGCGTTTAAAATAAGCCTATAGTATTTAATTAGTATTAAATAATTAAAAAGCCTTTCTTTGGAAAGGCTTTTTTTTTGGCTTAGTGCCAAACTTTACTTACCTTTTTACTAAACCAAGCAAACCTTTATAAATGAATAACTTTCTTTTTGTTGCTGCCGAGAATGACGGATTGTATAAATGTAAGGCCGGCGGAATGGGTGATGTAGTTCGCGATGTGCCCAGGCAGATCTCTGAACGCGGCGATAAAGTTCATGTGATAGTTCCTGCTTATTCCAGATTACATAAAGATGGAATGCTTAAGACAAAACTTAATTTTAAATTAAGGGGAACTACCTATTCCGCAGAGTTGTATGAAGTTATTCCTAAGAAGGAATTTAGCAATATCCATCACTATGTAATCCACCATCCTGAAATCGAAGCTGGTGACATTGCCCATATTTACCATGACAATCCGGTTGAGCCTTTTTATACAGATTTTATAAAGTATGTGATTTTTTGTACGGCTGTAGCCGAAGCTATAAAAAAAGGAGCTTTTGGCAAGCTAGATACTGTGCATATGCACGATTGGCATTCCAGCCTTTTACTGTTCCTAAAAACCTATGACCCTTCGTATTCATCTTTGAAAAAGATGAGATTTGTATTTAGTATCCACAATTTGGCAATACAGGGAATCCGTCCTTTTGAAAATAATTATTCATCGCTTAAAAATTGGTTTCCAGATATACCCTATGATACGAAAACACTGATGGATTATAGATATCAGGATTGTATTAATCTAATGGCCGTCGGGATTCGTTTGGCAGATTCGGTTCACACTGTATCTCCGTCTTATAAGGAGGATGTGATGTTACCAAGTGCGCCTCCTGAGTTTATTGGGGGTGAAGGACTTGAAAAAGATCTGCAGCAAGCCGAAAATGAAGGTAGATTGTTCGGGATTTTGAACGGAAGTAATTATACAAACATACGGGTTGCCGAAAAAAATACAATTCACAGGAATATCATAAAAGCCATTTTCGAATGGCTACAAGAAGAATCTAAAAAATACAAAGCACATTTTCTGGCCCATACGGGCGAAAAAGTGGTTCCGTTTTTAGTTGAACCACCGAGTTTTATAGTTTCGAGCGTAGCGCGGTTAACCGAGCAAAAATTTTACTTTTTTAAACGCTCTCCAGATGCGCTTATTGAAATATTGAAAAAATTGGAGAAAGTAAATGGGGTGTTTATGCTTTTGGGTACTGGTGCTCCACAATATGAAGAATTACTGCGTGGAATAAGCCGCGAACATCAAAATTTCATATTTATCAATGGCCAATCTGAAGATGTGATCGACTCACTATATTTAGAGTCTGATCTCTATTTTATGCCAAGTTTGTTCGAACCCTGTGGTATTAGCCAAATGCTGGCCATGAGAAATGGACATCCCTGTTTAGTACATCATACAGGTGGCTTAAAAGATACCGTGGAGCATATGAAAACGGGTTTTAGTTTTGATGGGGATACCTATGAAGAAAAAATACAGAATATGGTCGATTCATTCGATACTATTTTGGATATGTATGCCAACGACAAGCCAACTTGGAAGAAGATTCAGAGCAATGCCAAGAAGATGCGATTTACTTGGGAAAAATCGGTGGGTGAGTACTATAAATTATTATATAGTATCAATTCCTAATCCATTAATGCAAGTGCCTTTATAATTGTGGATATGCAATAAATAATAGATATAAATAGTAAACTCGAATTGATAAAATGGAGGGTTTTTCTTAAATTTACAATTCGTTTTAATCCATGTAAATTATACAAATGTCAAACAAAGCAACCTTAGAATACAACGGTAAAAAATACGAATTCCCGGTCATAAAAGGCAGCGAGGATGAACTTGCCATTGACATAAAATCACTGCGTTCTTCTAGCGGAATGATTACCATAGATTCTGGTTATAAAAATACCGGTTCTTGTGAAAGTGCCATCACTTTTTTGGATGGAGAAAAGGGTATGCTAAGGTATAGAGGTTACACTATCGAGGAATTGGCAGAAAAAGCCGATTTTTTAGAAGTAGCCTATTTGTTGATTTTTGGAGAGCTTCCCAATGAGGAGCAACTTGGAACGTTTCATGACGATATAAAAGCCGAGTCACATGTGGATGAGGAAATGAAAAAAATCTTGCACGGTTTTCCAAAATCGGCCCATCCCATGGGAGTATTGTCATCCTTGACAAGTGCCTTGATTGCTTTCAACCCTTCTTCTGTAAATATTACATCTGAAAAGGAAATGTACCATGCCATTATTCGAATATTGGCAAAATTTCCAGTATTGGTGGCTTGGTGTATGCGAAAGAAAAAGGGATTACCATTGGATTATGGGGATGATAACCTTGGTTATGTTGAAAATCTT
>JAGLKG010000551.1 GCA_023141835.1 Maribacter sp.
GCACGCAAGGTTACAATAGCCTTTAACTGATGCCCAGTAAGAGTATGGGAGACCATGGCCCTATAACCTTGAACCACCCCTAAATCCTCAAGCTTTCTAACTCGTTCTGCAACCGCTGGAGGCGTTAGGCCCACTTTTCGTCCTATACTTGCAAATGATTCTCTCGCATTTTCCTGAAGACAAAGTAATATGTTCCAATTCAAATCATCAATGTTGGTATTCAAAACTTTATGAATTATATAATTAATAATCAAAGGTAAAAATAATATTTTGCTTTTAAATCCAAAGCCGTCTTTTGAATTTCGAAAGTAACTTTATAGTATTAAAATTGCTATTAAGAAAATTAATGTCTCACAAAAATTTAAGATCGGTTCCTGTGTATAGGAAGGCTTTGGAACTTTGCAAAATGAGCAGGGAGATTGCTTCTTATGTTACCTTCAACAAGGATTTATTAAAACTTTATAAATCGAACAGTCTAAGGGATATTATTGCTGATTCTTTGCTCACCGATGCCATTTTAATTCCTCAAAAAATTGCACAAACTGAATTCTCCGCTTCCAATGACGAAAGAATTAAAAATGTATCATACATAAATATCATGATACAGAATATAAATTCGTATTGCACTGGATTAGAGAAAGATGGGGTAAAAGAAAAAGAATATCTCAACTTACTACGAAAAGAAATAAGAAGTTTTCGAAAATCCTTTAAAAAATGGACAGGTTCCCTTCCCAATAAAGGAAACATATCCTTCAACTAAACCGATTTGTTTTTCACCTACCTTATCGTTCTTAAAAAAACCAATACTATTTTAATGGTTTGATGCGTTATATATCCTAATTTTGGAATGCAAAACAACCACTTTGAAAACAACCATTTTAATTCATTGCAAGGATAGATCAGGGATTATCAGTGCAATTACCAGCTTTATTCACTCAAAAGGTGGAAACATAGTTTATCTTGACCAACACGTTGACATGGAGGCAGATGTGTTTTTTATGCGACTTGAAAGTGATTTCAAAACAGGTTCACTACACATCGACAACTTTAAGAAGGAGTTCCAGACAAAATTGGCAGATTTATATCAGATGAAATGGAGTTTACACCAGGACGATATAAAGCCCAAAATGGCCATTTTCGTTTCTAAATACAATCACTGTCTTTACGATTTATTAAGCCGCTTCAAATCCGAGGAACTTAATGCCGAAATTCCGTTTGTCATTAGTAACCATAGAGATTTGGAGGATATTGTAAATCAATTCGACATTCCATTTTACCACATTCCGTTCACCAAAGATTTAAAAGAAGAAGGGGAAATTCAACAGTTGGCGCTATTAAAGAGTCATAATGTAGACTTTATTGTTTTGGCCCGATACATGCAAATTATCACTCCTTCCTTAATCGCGGAATTTCCAAATAAAATTATCAATATACATCATTCGTTTTTGCCGGCTTTCGCAGGAGCTAAGCCCTATCACGCGGCCTTTGAAAGAGGGGTCAAGATAATTGGTGCAACAAGTCACTACATAACCGAAGAACTAGACGCAGGACCGATTATAGAGCAGGATGTAACTACAGTATCACATTCCCATACCATAAAAGATTTTATTTTAAAAGGTAGGGATTTGGAGAAAATTGTACTCTCGAGGGCAGTTAACCTACATATACAAAGAAAGACAATGGTCTATAACAATAAAACCGTAATATTCTCCTGATTTAAACTATTAGGAACAAATCAACGTACTAAACAATGAAAAAGAAAGCACTTTTAGTCATCGTACTCATTCAACTTCTGTCCTGTGGTGAACTTCAACAAATTGTAAACCAATTACCCCAACAGGGAACGGGTGTCACCAATTTAGAAATTGGCCAAGGCTTACAGGAAGCCTTGAATATCGGCATAGACAAACAGGTAAGTAAACTTACAGCAACAGATGGTTTTTATAACAACGCTTTAGTGAAGATATTGCTTCCTGAGGAACTTAGGAAAGTAGACAAGACCCTGAGGGATATTGGATTGGGAAAAATGGCTGATGAAGGCCTTCGAATTCTTAATAGGGCTGCGGAAACTGCTGTAGGCGAAGCCACCCCGATCTTCATTGACGCTGTAAAGGGCATTACATTTGTTGATGCCAAAAACATCCTCTTAGGTAATGATGATGCTGCAACCCAATACCTATCGAATAAAACCCAGACGGCACTTTACGCAAAATTCAATCCAATCATAAGAAGTTCGTTCGAAAAAGTGGGTGCAGATGCAATTTGGAACAATCTTATAACTCGGTACAATAGCATTCCACTTGTAAAAAAGGTTAATCCTAACCTCACTGAATATGTAACCAATGAGGCATTAAAAGGGGTGTATACTATGATTTCTGTTGAGGAAAAAGAAATTCGAAATAAAGTATCTTCCAGGACCACCGATCTTTTGAGGAAGGTTTTTACATTGCAGGATTGAAACCAAAATATTTGGGTCGACCTAAACAATAAATCCATGAAAAACTTCGTTTATATGTAAAAGGCAATTTTAACATATTGCTAAACTTTGATTACCCTAAAAAGTTGTAATTGAAGATTTTTAAGCCGAATTTTTTGAGTTAGTAATTTTTTGAGTTAGTTAGTTAAAAACCGGTGGGAGCACCGGTTTTTTTGTTATTTCATTTTTCTAAATATCCCATCAAAAGCTACACTCTCAATTATCTCATCTTTTAGTATTTCCCAGAGTTGACGAACCGTCCCATCTTTATTAAAGGTCCAGGTAATTCTATTTCTGAATAACGCACCAGTTTCTTTTTTAAATTCATCGGAAGAAAGTATCATTTGATTGTCAACCCTATTTCCTTTAAATTTTAAATGTACACCTAAGTTATCCATCCATAATTATTCCCATTCTCCAGAAGTCATAGTATAGAAATTTGTACTTGTTCCAGTATATCCAGCATTATCACTTACCCAATTTTCCCGAATCACACAATCACGTTCTGATTTTATTATTGTGTTGTTTCCCGCAGTGATGCCATCAGGGATCTTTACTGTCCATTTGCCTATCCAAATAAAGGCCTCGTGGCTTTCCGTACAGCAGGCACAGAATTCATCTTGAGCTACGCCTATGTAGACCAATAAGATGACATTACATATTGTGTTTCTTGATTTTCATTTTATGAATGTAGATTAAGTTACTCGTATGAATACGAACTAACATCTGTGACATAGTCAATCACCAAACGATTGAATATTTGCGGTTGTTCTACATTTACTACATGTCCGCAGTACTCTATGGTCAATAAGCTACTGACCGTATGTTTTTGTACTATTTTTTTTATGGATGGCAAAAAAAGATAATCTTCCCCACCCATCACATATAAGGTGGGTATTTTAATATCAACGGCTCGGAACAACTTCAATAAGGGATTTATTTCCGAAGTAAGTCTAAACCACCTTGTAAACTCTTTTTGATACAATTTCTTTGCCTCTCTAACAAACAGCAACCTGGACTCTTTATGATTCCTGTTGGGCATAATGATAAACGCAAAAAACTTATACAACCATAAATATGGGATAATTGACTTGAAAATAATTCCCAGGCGCATCAAAATCTGAGATCTAACATCAAGCTTCATTATAGCCCCTCCCATAACCATACTTTCCACACGATATGGATATTTTTCAGCAAGGTTCCTAATTAAGATAGTACCTAAAGAAATACCTACAAAATGCGATTTCCCCATTTTTAAATGATCAATGACCTCAACAATGTCCCCAGTAATTGAGTCAAAGGTATATTTATCATTAAAAGCATCCTTTAGGCTAGGTTTGGAATCTCCATGACCCCTTAAGTCTAACAATAAGACATTAAAGTGCCTTCTAAATTCCCGCACTTGTTTATACCAAATAGACGAACTCCCTCCTGCTCCATGTACGAAGGTTACCCAAGTAGAGGAGTTTTCATGTAGATATGTACTATAATTTAACAAAAGTGTTCTCTAAAAGCGCCCCAATTTAGGAACCTTGCAATGTATTAAAACTTTTGCTAGTTCGTTAGTTTTAGTGATTTTTTTAACAGTGAAAACTTAAGTTTTTTGTGTGTATTATTAAGATATTGTTAATAAATAGATAAATAACCTGAAAATTAGATGTATATCATGGCAATAAACATCTAAAATGGCATTTCGACCGTATATTTGTAAGAACAATAAATTACTATGGAAAAGCAATATTGTAAAGTAGGTACAGTTACCCCGATGACAACCGGAAGGCAGGCGATTGCCCTTTTGGAATATCAATATCAAAGTTTTGTAGAAAAAGCTTCGAATATTAAGTATAGTGATACCAAATTGGGAGAATTTTTCGAGCAAAAAGCAAAAAAAATCAAAAAGACCTTAGAGGAATTGGTTTAAAATTACTCAACGTATAGATTGCAACTCTTCAGCCATCTGCTGCTGAAGTTCTTCAGCTTTTATAGCAGCTTCTTTTGCAAAATCAGTAGTATTGGAAGCGTAAATGATTCCTCTTGAGGAATTCACCAACAATCCAATTTGCTTGTTCATGCCAAAGTGGCATACCTCTTTTAAATTTCCACCTTGGGCACCGACCCCTGGCACCAACAAAAAGCTATTTGGGATTATCTTTCGAATATCAGCAAGATAACTCGCTTTGGTCGCCCCAACTACATACATTAGATTTTCTGAATTTTGATAGTCTTGTGAGACCTGCAAAACCTTTTTATAAAGTTCAATACCATCTACCATATTGGTTTGATAGTCGTAGGCACCCTGGTTAGAGGTCAAAGCCAATAGTATGGTATGTTTATTTTCAAAGGCTAAAAAAGGTTCTACTGAATCCTTGCCCATATACGGAGCGACCGTTACCGAGTCAAAACCCAACTCCTCAAAAAAAGCCTTGGCATATCTAGTAGAAGTATTCCCAATGTCCCCACGTTTCGCATCTGCAATAGTGAATATTTCTGGGTAATTTTCATTTAAGTAATTAAT
>JAGLKG010000552.1 GCA_023141835.1 Maribacter sp.
CTTATTAAAAGCAAAAATTGGATCTTCTTCACTTAATAAATGTGCTGGGATTTTATCCAAATCAGTATCCAAACCTATACAAAGAAAGGATTGTTTTTTATGGATCTGTTCAATAAGCCGTTCAATCTTCATATCAAAACTTTGTTTTGGTAGCCATTGGGTCTTGGGTCTTGGGTCTTGAAAAGCATATCATCATTTTTGAGAATCCGCGTATTTTTTAAAAAGTGAACCTATTTTTACAGGGTATTGATTTTTTCGAGTAAATTTTGAAAATCTAATACCTAAACTCTAAAATATCTCGGAAGCTTCTTTTAATTTCTCAGTGTTTTCAACCAAGCTTAACTCATCGATTATTTTTTGAACATCACCATCTATAATATTTTGTAAATCGTACAGGGTCAGCCCAATTCTATGGTCGGTCACCCTGCCTTGTGGATAATTATATGTTCTAATTTTTGCAGAACGGTCACCACTACTTACCTGAGAGTTTCTTTTGGCAGCATCTTCTTCTTGTTTTTTGGCAAGTTCCAAATCGTATAAACGAGACCTTAAAACTTTAAAGGCTTTCTCCTTGTTCTTATGCTGGGACTTTTGATCTTGACATTGTGCAACCAAGCCTGTGGGTAAATGGGTCAATCGCACCGCCGAATACGTTGTATTCACCGATTGCCCTCCAGGACCGGAAGAACAGAAGAAATCTATTCGCACCTCCTTTGGGTCTATCTGCACATCAAAATCCTCGGCTTCTGGGAGTACCATAACCGTAGCAGCACTGGTATGTACCCGACCTTGAGTTTCCGTTTGGGGCACTCGTTGAACGCGATGAACACCCGCCTCAAACTTCAAGGTACCATAAACATCCTGACCTGTGACTTCAAACTGTATTTCCTTATACCCCCCACTGGTACCTTCGCTTAAATCGATTACATTGGTTTTCCAACCTCTGTTTTCACAATATTTAGTATACATTCTAAAAAGATCTCCAGCAAAAATACTAGCCTCGTCACCTCCTGTGCCTGCTCTTATTTCAACAACAACATCTTTCGCATCTTCTGGGTCCTTGGGAATCAGCATTAATTTAATATCCTCCTCCAATTGAGGGAATGCCGCTTTGGCCTCTTCTAATTGTAACTTGGCCATTTCCAACATTTCGGCATCGCTACCATCAGAAATTATCTCTTCAGCCTCCTGAATATTATTGGTAAGTTCAATGTAATCGTCTCTCTTGATCATAAGGTCTTTAAGGTCCTTATATTCCTTGGTTAGTTGTACATACCTTTTTTGGTCTGTTATAACATCCGGTTGAATGATCAGGTCAGAAACCTCATCGAAACGCTGTTTTACAATGTTCAATTTATCAATCATAATCTTACCTCTGTTGGACTGCGAATTTACGATAAATTTGTACATTTAATGACATCCCTCACATTAGATGAAAACAATATTACGTTTAAAAACATATATTCTCTCTTTTCATTTTTACAGACAGTTTATTCTGGCTTCGTTGATTATAACGGGTATCCTATACTCAGGCCTATCCGAATTCAAAAGGGATACTATTCTAGGCATATTAACATTGGGGAAGTTCTTTTTAATGGTATTTGCATTTCTGATGTACTTTGAAACCAAGTTGAATCAAGAATTGACATTTTATAATAATTTCGGTATTTCCAAACTTCAGCTTTTCATCAATGCTTTTCTTTTTGATATGTTTTTGACGACGATGATCGTGCTAATAATTAGATCGTTTTGATATTAGAGGTCGATAATATAGAGCTTAGTTTTGGTTCTAAAAGGATTCTTTATGGCGTATACTTAAAAGGCATAACGGGAAAAGTAACAGGAATTCTTGGGCGCAATGGTTGTGGAAAAACTTGTTTGCTCCGAATCATATTTGGAAATCTTGATTCCAAGTACAAAACGATTAGAAAAAATGGGATCAATCAAAGAAAAAGGCTTTACTCAAATATCGATATTGCTTATTTGCCACAACATCAACT
>JAGLKG010000553.1 GCA_023141835.1 Maribacter sp.
ATTGCCTCCTCATTGACACCATTGATATTGACCTCAGAGACGTTCCCCAATGCCAGGCCCCAATATGAGTTTGGGATTTTACTAAACGGTGTGGTCCTAGACCCCGTCACTGCCGAACCTTTCCCACATGAAGGTGCCATGAACACAAGTGCTAATTGGGAATAGAATTTGGAAGCTTCAAACGTACGAATAGGATTGGATTGCAATAATGCGCACGTACAACCTACAGGAAAATACCACTATCATGGTTCACCCACTTTGTACTTTGAAAACTTGAATGTTCCAGACGATAAAATGACCCTAGTTGGTTATTCAGCAGATGGTTTTCCTATTTACCACAAATACGCTTTTGAAATAGCTTCCGATTGGAATTCTTCCTTAATAGAGATGACACCGAGTTATCAGTTAAAGTCTGGAAATAGACCCGGAGATGGAATTTTCGCTCCCTGTGACGTATACAATGGAGTATATTCCAACGACTATGAATATATTGAAGGCTTAGGTACTCTGGATGAAGCCAATGGTAGGACTAGAATCACTCCCGAATATCTCGATGGGACTTATTACTATGTCCTAACGGATGATTTTCCTAATATTCCCAGGTATTTTAGAGGAACACCTTCACAGGATTTTAAATCGGGTATGTAATGAAGACTATCTCAGTTATTTACTGCTTTTTTATCTTTATAGGAAATAGTCTTTATGCACATAAGAGCAATGAGGCATTTTTTAGGGTAATCCAGAAAGAATCTGTCATTGAAATCGAAACGGAATTTCCACGGACACTTAGAAATGCATTATTAACCTTCCGGCCCGAGCTGGAGCAGGCTAGTAATACCGTAGAATATGAAAAGGCTTTCATCGATTATCTCAAAGTCAATCTGGTTTTGACCAATTAGTGGATATTTGACTCAATCGCAATATTGATAGCTGTATTTTTCTTGGAAGTAAACAAATTGGCTCCTTTGGTCGGGGCAACAATATAAGATCATTACTTAAACAATAAACGTAAAAAACCCTGATGCTTCCATCAGGGTTTACGCACTAATACTACTAAGATGTTAGGCTTAACGCAAACGATCCACAGATTTTACAAGATCTTCATCCTTCTTTATAGCTCTGTTGGCCAGAACTAAAAAAACGATAGAAAATACAGGAATCAACATCCCAATACCCTTCTCAGAAACCGAGGTTTCTCCGGATAAGTTTAGCGATCGGTAAACGAAAAATCCTAGTAAAAAAAGATTAAATATCATATTCAATCTGTTCGTCACAAATTGATTCTGTCTATTCTTGAACAGCATTATAGCAATAATGGCCAATGCAGAAGAGGCATAAAAAGTAATTAGGGCCACAGGTTCACTTTTTGCAAAAACTTGGCTTCCATCGGCATTCGTCCATAGATCCAACCACAATGGCAATACCGCCCCCAGAAGGACCACTATCAACATATAAACCGATTGTATTCTTTGAATCATTACTACTATAGCTTTTAGAAAAGCAAAAATAAGGGTCTTTTTAAAAAATATCCACGTATTATTGAAAATAATTTGTAATATTGTTGCGTTATTAGTTATATCACTTACCAAAAAGGGGAACTTTCCCTTATAATACCCAAATAACAATACACTTCTTAATTTTCTAAAGACGTATAATTTATACCATACTTAATGTTTGAGATTTCAGATTTAAAATCAAAAAAGCTTCCTGAGCTTCAGGAAATTGCAAAGGGTTTGAACGTTCCCAAATTCAAGACGTTAAAAAAACTGGATTTAGTTTATCAAATCTTGGATGTACAGGCGGCCAATCCTAAGGCCACAACGGAAATTGCGACTGCCCCTGTAGATAAAAAACCAAGAAACAAGCCCCAAAGATCTAGGGTCGTTGTTGAAAAGAAAACCGAAACCACCAATACCCCAGTAAGTGAATCTACTGAGGTGAAGGTAAAAAAAGAGCCACGAGAAGAAAAAACCTCGCAGCCAAGACCTAACCCTAATCAAAATCCTAAAAAGGAGCATCAAAAAGCCCCTCAACAGCATAAAAATCAAAATCCTAAAAAAGCTCAGCATCAGAGAAACGGGCAGGATAAACGCAATAGTAATTTTGACAAGGATTTAAAGAATCGCTATAAGGAACCTGAATTTGAATTTGATAGTATTATTGCAAGCGAAGGTGTGTTAGACATAATGCAAGATGGCTATGGATTTTTACGTTCCTCTGATTACAATTACCTTTCCTCACCGGATGATATATATGTATCCCAATCCCAAATTAGATTGTTTGGTTTAAAGACCGGTGATACCGTATTGGGCAATGTTCGCCCACCAAAAGAAGGTGAAAAGTATTTCCCTTTGATCAAAGTGAACAAAATCAATGGCATAGACCCACAGGTTGTTCGTGACAGGGTTTCTTTTGAGCATTTGACTCCCTTATTCCCTGATGAAAAATTAAACCTATCCCAACGTCAGGGTAATATTTCAACACGAATAATTGATTTGTTCTCCCCAATCGGAAAAGGACAAAGGGGCATGATCGTTTCCCAGCCAAAAACTGGTAAGACCATGTTGTTGAAAGACATAGCTAATGGTATTGCCGCAAATCACCCTGAGGTTTACCAAATCATCCTGTTGATTGATGAACGTCCTGAAGAGGTGACAGACATGCAACGCAATGTTCAAGGAGAGGTTGTTGCCTCAACTTTTGATAAAGAAGCTACTGAGCATGTTCGGGTGGCCAATATTGTTTTGGAAAAAGCAAAACGTTTGGTCGAATGCGGTCATGATGTGGTCATACTTTTAGATTCCATTACACGATTGGCACGTGCTTATAATACGGTACAACCAGCCTCTGGAAAAGTATTGAGTGGTGGTGTTGATGCCAATGCATTGCATAAACCAAAACGTTTCTTTGGTGCGGCACGTAACATAGAAGGTGGCGGATCTTTGTCAATCATCGCTACAGCCTTGACCGATACCGGTTCTAAAATGGATGAAGTGATTTTCGAGGAATTCAAAGGGACTGGTAATATGGAACTGCAATTAGATCGTAAAATCAGTAACCGCAGAATTTTCCCTGCGATCGACCTTACTTCCTCAAGTACCAGAAGAGATGATTTATTGTTGGACGAAAGCACTATTCAACGCATGTGGATTTTACGTAAGTACCTCGCTGATATGAATCCCGTAGAAGCTATGGAATTCATTGAACAGCGCATAAAACAAACCAAGAACAATGAAGAATTCTTGATGACAATGAATCAATAATCACAAGAAAACAAAACAATATTCAATTTCAAATCCCATTGGTTTAAAACCATTGGGATTTTTTTTATATAACATACCCTACATAATCAATAAGAAAATATTTTAAAGTTTTAACATACTATGGTTATTTTAATACCTTTA
>JAGLKG010000554.1 GCA_023141835.1 Maribacter sp.
ACATTCACTCTGTAGTTGTCCATTTTCCCATCTTTAACAGTTGCGCTTTGCTCATTAATATACACGGATCGTATATTTTTTACCGATTTAGATGCTTGTGCAACTGCATTTTGGGTGGCCTCCTCCCAACTTTTATCGGAATTCGCCAATACTTCGATTACCTTTAAAACTGACATAATTAGTGTTTTTATAGTTACCCTTAAAATTAGCGAATTAAAAGAAGAAAGACTAGTCAGTACGGTAAAAATCAGCCATTCAGTGCCACAACTTCATTGACCTTGTCGCCCATCATATTTTTAAGCATGGTTTCTATTCCATTCTTCAACGTAAAGGTTGATGATGGACATCCACTGCAAGCTCCTTGCAAAATAACATTAACCGTTTTGTTGTCCGCATCGTAAGACTGAAAAAGGATATTTCCGCCATCACTGGCCACTGCTGGTTTTACATATTCCTCAAGAATATCAATGATTTGTTTCGAAGTGTCGTCCAGAGCTGTATCATTTAATTTTGCTTCTGGGGCAACTGCACTTTTAAGGCCGATGCTTTCCTCAGAGACGACTTCATTGCCTTCAGCCAAGAAGTCCCTTACCAGCTCCCTCAATTGCATTACAATATCATCCCATTCTGCAACATCGAACTTGCTTACCGAGACATAGTTCTCATCAAAAAAAACTTCCTTCACAAATGGGAGTTGAAATAGCTTATAAGCCAGGTTGGAGTCTTTGGCCTCGTCGATATTCCTGAATTCGAAAGCCGTCGGAACAATGCGTAAATTAGAAACGAACTTCATGACACTCGGGTTAGGGGTAACTTCGGCATAAACCGTTACAGCAACTTTTTTCGAATTTTCTTCTTCGATAACAACAGGTTCCCCGGCATTTAGATATTCAACCAATTGTTGGGCTACCTCATCTTTGACATCATCCCATTCAACAATATCAAAACGCTCCAAGCCTATAAAATTACCTGATATATATACTGTTTTTATAAAAGGAAGGTAAAATAATTGTTGTGCCAAAGGAGAATTTTTGGCTTCGTCTATATTTTTGAATTCGTAATTAGTGTTTTTGGTGATAAAATGATTGGCCTCGAATTTTAAAACCGCGGGATTGTTGGTTTTCTTGACTGTAATTGAGTACTCTTTCATGAGAATTTATTTTGGATAAAAGTACGAAGTAATTCCAAGTTAAATACCATATAATAATGTTGCTTTTAGACCGTTATACTTTATATTTAATGGATATTAAATAGAAATCCCCGTATTCTTGATGAAACTACGATTATTGCTAATGCTGTGTTTATTCGCTTGTGGCGTCAAGTCAATGGCGCAGGAAGGTGTCCCTGTTTATTTTGATTATTTGTCCGATAACTATTATTTGGTGCATCCTTCAATGGCTGGTATTGGTCAAGGTGGTAAGATTAGGGGTACCATAAGAAAACAATGGTTTTCTGTAGATGAGGCTCCAAGTTTACAGACGTTGAATGCCCATTTTAGATTAGACGATAGCCCAAGTGGTGTTGGTGCCATTTTCTTTAACGATGCCAATGGTTACCATTCACAAACAGGTCTAAAATTAACCTACGCACATCATTTACGTTTGGGAGGTGAGGATCTTCGTATTCTGAACCAGTTGTCGTTTGGTCTTAGCGGCGGTATATTGCAAAGTAGCCTTGACGAATCGGAATTTCGTT
Source organism: Maribacter sp. (assembly GCA_023141835.1). GTDB lineage: Bacteria > Bacteroidota > Bacteroidia > Flavobacteriales > Flavobacteriaceae > Maribacter_A. Next base: position 1,696 of record JAGLKG010000554.1, read on the forward strand.
CTGTAATCCCTGACCCCATAATAACAGGTGGTAAAAACAGCGTCAGTTATTTTAATGTTGATTTTGGAATGTCTTACAACTTGATGGAGTTCTATGCCCATTTTACGGTTTTGAATGCGTTGGGAAGTGGAAGAGATCTATATACGGCAATAGAGTTTGATAATTTAAGAAGATATTTGATATCCGCTGGATATGTTTTTGGTAAGAACGAATGGCAATACGAACCTTCGGTACTATTTCAACTTACCGAATTTACAGAGGAGAAAACCATAGATATCAATGCTAAGGTGTACAAAGATGTTGATTTTGGAAGAATTTGGGGAGGTGTTTCGTATCGCAGAAGCTTTGACGGGGCCCAGTTCTTGATCGATGGCACTTTTGGAGAGCAGAGATTACAATTGATAACGCCGATTATTGGGGCCAATATCAAGAATTTTATGGTGTCTTATAACTACTCTTATCAAATGGGGGATATTCGTTTTGACAATGGCGGGTTTCATCAGATTACCTTAGGGTATGACTTCGGACAGTCTGAAAGAAGGTATGATTGTTATTGCCCGGCTGCACAATAAGAGCCTGTTTTGAAATATGTGATT
>JAGLKG010000555.1 GCA_023141835.1 Maribacter sp.
ATTTTTAAGGAAATATAGCAAAATCCTTTAACTATCGTTTGAAAATCTGACTATGGTTATGTGGGTTGGTTTCAATCGATAGTTTATCAAGAAGGCCGAGCATCGGCCGTATCTTGTGGTATTGGGAGTAAAAATTACGGGACCATCCCGATAGCTCCTATGTTTGTTTTTATCTGAGAAGATTAGGTTGATTTGAATGTCCAATAATCGTTTTTTGGCAAAGGTGCTTCGAAGGTTTTTAATTCTTTAGAGCCAGAGACTTGATAGGTTAATTTCCATGCATGAAGGCAAATAGATAGAGGGAAGTATTCTTGATCTGAACCATATTTTTCATCTCCAATAATTGGGAGCCCTATATTTGCTAATTGGGCTCTTATTTGATGGAATCGACCAGTTTTCGGTTTTATTTCTAAAAGATAACCAAAATCGTTTTTGTCTATAACTTGATAGGAAAGAATGCATTCTAGGGAGTCTTTTGATTTTGATTGGACTATATCTGCTCTTTTTTTTAGGTTATTTTTTACGAGAAAATTAATCAAGTTTTCTTTGTTCTTTGGTGGCTTGATTTTAACAAGTGCCAAATAAGTTTTTTGAACTTTCCGGCTACTAAATAGATTATTAAATTCCACAAGAATGCTTTTTTTCTTGGCAAAAATCAATACCCCACTTGTCACGCGATCTAATCTATGTATTATTCCAATATAGGGCTTTCGTTTTTTTTTTAAAAGGTGATTAAGAACTTGATTCTCTACGGTGCAATCCTCGTAAGGACTTTTTTCACTTATGAGTCCAGCCCTTTTGTTTACGACTATATAATCGTTGTTTTCATGTACTACTTCAAGGTTCTGCATTAACAGTTTTCTTTTTCAAATTTTAAAATAGTATTAATACGTTCAAGAAGTTCAATTGCTATCTGATTATCCAAGTTTTAGTTACTTAAATTAATTGTTGGTTAGAAAAACTGACACTAATCATTCCACTTTCTTTTTCTTTTTACGGAATGATTTATTGTATTAACTCTCTACCGCTATTCTTCCATCAGTAATCAATTACTGTTAACTGTTTGGCTCGTATGTTTACAACCAGTTATATATTATTTATAAATATAGTAGTTTCCACTTTACCAATAAGAGCTAGAATAGAAGGGACATAGAAAAGGCTGTCATTTTTCCATGCTGCTCAAAAAGGAAAAGATGCGGATTAAGTAAAAAAATACCATTTTCAAAGAACTGACTAGTGCTTTTTATAGGAGCCGGGGTTCACATTTGTTATTTACTTTTTCCAGAGCTGACTTTCTCCAGTTACTTTTACATCCCATATTTGAGATGGGTTTGGATTATATTTTGGGTCACTATCTTTTTTTGGAAATGTTTGTATAACCTCATAAAGTTGGCTAAAATTACTTTTCCTCTCCTCAGTATTTAGACTATCTAGTAGATTATTGCTTTCTGTATGATCACTACGTAAATCAAAGAATTTTTCAGGTTCCCTTTTCGAATTAATATATAATTTATATCTCTTATTCCTTAGTACTCTATCTCTGAATACATATTGATTTTCAACACCATTTTGTGTGAGCTTGGCATTATTTCCTCCTCCCATACCCAGTATCCATTTTCGGTGTGAATTATCGTTACCTTTCAGTAAAACATCTTTAAAAGAATAACCATCGATCGTATACTTCTTACCCCCGATTGACCACTCCTTTTTTGGTTCAATACCTGCTAAATCAAGACTCGTTGGAAAAATATCACTAAAATCAATCAATGCATCCGAAATCCTATTTGATTTGATTTTTCCAGGCCAACTAACAATAAAAGGTTCACTGATACCTGGTTCAACTGTTTTTGCCTTTCCCCCTTTTACTTTAACACCATTCCGACTTCCTGTAATTGCTCCAGTCGTGCCATTATCTGTTGTCCAAATAA
>JAGLKG010000556.1 GCA_023141835.1 Maribacter sp.
AGAATTCTTTGGTTTCAGACCTTACTATTGAACAAATTATTCTATACTTTGGTAATCTTATAAATTTAAGAATTAAGAGCAACACACAAATGATAACTGGAAAAAATTATATCGGCAACAACCTATCCTCAAAAGGTGGCAAATCATACAATACCTTCAATCCCCAACGTAATAAGGAGAATGAATTTAGCTTTGTCGAAGCAACATCTGAAGAAATCAATGAAGCTGTGGCACTTGCGAAAAAGGCCCACGAGACTTTCAGCAAAATTTCAGGTGAAAAAAAAGCAGCATTTCTTAATGCTGTAGCAGATGAAATTCTCGCATTGGATGAAGAATTGATACAAACCTATTGTTCGGAAACCGGATTACCAGAAGGAAGGGCTAAAGGAGAGCGGGGCAGGACCATTGGCCAACTTCGTTCTTTTGCCGCTTTGGTTGAAGAAGGTTCGTGGGTAGAAGCCAGCATTGATACTGCTATTCCTGGTAGAACACCAGTTCCAAAACCTGATTTACGAAAAATGTTAGTTCCATTAGGACCGGTTGTGGTTTTTGGTGCGAGCAATTTTCCTTTAGCATATTCCACCGCAGGCGGTGATACCGCTGCTGCTTTTGCTGCAGGCTGTCCGGTTATTGTAAAATCACATCCCATGCATGCAGGCACGGGTGAATTGGTAGCATCGGCCATTATAAAAGCTGCTGAAAAAACCAATATGCCCAATGGTGTATTTTCCAATGTAAACAGTAGCGGCATTGAGGTTGGCGTTGAGTTGGTAAAGCATCCAGGAGTAAAGGCCGTAGGTTTTACAGGCAGTATACGAGGAGGAAGAGCATTGTTCGATTTGGCTTCGCAACGTGAAGAACCCATTCCGGTTTTTGCTGAAATGGGTAGTGTAAATCCCGTTGTTGTATTACCAAATGCATTGGAGGAAAGAGGAGGTTCATTAGCACAGACCTATGCTGGTTCAATAACCTTGGGTACAGGACAATTCTGTACCAAGCCAGGACTTTTGTTGGGAATAAAAAGCGAAAAATTGGACCATTTTATAGAAGAACTCTCCAATGAGATCGTAAAAATTGAACCTTCCTGTATGTTGCATCCAAACATTATTAGTGCTTATGAGGGAAATAAGCAAAAAGCGGTTTCCCAAAGTGATTTGCAAGTTGTGGCCGATTATAAGCCAGATGTAGAACCAAACTTTGCTAGGCAAACGGTAACTACGGTAGAAGGAAAAACCTTTCTAGAAAACTCAACCTTACATCAGGAAGTATTTGGACCCTATTCCATAGTAGTGCAATGTGAGGATGTAGATCAGTTGCAACAAATAATTGCTGGACTTGAAGGGCAACTTACAGGAACAATACTTGCTGGAGAAGATGAGCTGCCCCAATATAGTAGCATAATCAGTGCACTTCAAAATCGCGTAGGTCGAATAATTTATAATGGAGTACCAACGGGTGTTGACGTTTGTCCGTCAATGCATCATGGAGGTCCGTACCCATCATCAACAGATAGTCGTTTTAGCGCTGTCGGAATTCATTCTATAAAAAGATGGGCACGACCCATTAGTTATCAGGATTGGCCAGATAGCCTATTACCAACGGAGCTCCAGAATTCGAATCCATTAGAGATTTCTAGATTGGTGAATAACGAACAAACCCATCGTGAACTATAAACTCCACGAATGAGAACCTTTCGGAACCTTCTTGGTATCGCCCTTATCACCCTATATGCCTGTGGGGAAAATAAAGTGAATGACTCTTCAGGAGCATTGCAAGGGATAATTGAAGATTATCAGGCCCATAAGGGCTATGATAAAAAAGAATATCCCCTAGGGCTTTTTACGGAAGCCTACTACAAGGCCGAAGCTGAATTTGCCAAATCCACAAAGGCAGCATTGGCAAATATCAATGAAAGTGCATTGAATGAAACGGACAAGATTTCCCTACATCTTTTGGATTTTGTTTTACAGGATAAAATCGACCTATATGAATATGAAAGGTATTTAAACCCTATTCTTTCAGATGCTGGATTTCATAGTAATTTGACCTATTCGGTACGACCTTTGACTAATTATTCACAGGTAAAGGAATATCTGAACAAATTAAATGCAATTCCTGTATTTGTAGATCAGCATTTTGAAATACTTCGGCAATCGATTGTAAAGGGAGTTACCCAACCCCGTGTTATTTTCAAAGGGTATGAGTCAACCTATGAGGATCATATAGTTTCAAATTTTGAAGACAGCTATTATTACTCCCCTTTTGAAAATTTACCTGAGATACTGACGGTCTCTCAAAGAGATTCCGTACTTAATGCGGCCAAAGAAACAATCAATACTGTGGTCATTCCACAATTCAAGCGAATAAAGACCTTTTTTGAAGAGGAATACTTACCCTATACCAGAGAAACAATTGGGATTTCTGAAATTCCCAATGGGAAGGCCTACTATCAAAGTCGGATTGATTTTTATTCGACTAGTACAAAGCATACCGCAGATGATATCCATACAATTGGATTAGGCGAGGTGGCTAGGATCAAATCCGAAATGGAGAAAATCATAGCAGGGCTGAAATTCGAAGGTAGCTTCTCTGATTTCCTGAAATTCCTACGTACAGACAAACAATTCTATGCTGAGAACCCCCGAGAATTATTGATGTTGGCACGTGATATGGCCAAAAGGGCCGATGAGCAACTACCCCGATTCTTCAAAACTTTACCTCGTAAGCCGTATGGTGTGGCTCCAGTACCCGATGCGCTTGCGCCAAAATACACTGGAGGAAGATATATTGGAACTACCAAGAATAGTACGGATCCGGGTTATTATTGGGTAAATACGTACGATTTGCCAAGTAGAACATTGTATACCTTGCCTTCGCTGACCGTTCATGAGGCCGTTCCCGGACATCATCTTCAGGGGGCTTTGAATTTAGAATTGGGAGATAGTATTCCTCAATTTAGAAAAGACCTATACCTTTCTGCCTATGGTGAAGGTTGGGGGCTTTATACCGAGTTTCTGGCTGAGGAAATGGGGATGTATACCACTCCTTATGAGCATTTTGGTAAGTTGACCTATGAAATGTGGAGGGCTTGTAGATTGGTAGTGGATACAGGAATTCATGCGAAAGGCTGGACCCGCGATCAAGTGGTAGAATATATGGCATCGAATACTGCTTTGTCAATGCATGAGATCAATACCGAGACGGATCGTTACATTTCTTGGCCAGCCCAGGCTCTGTCGTATAAAATAGGTGAGCTTAAGATTCGGGAGCTGCGAAAAAAAGCCGAGACCATTTTGCAAAGTAAATTTGACATTCGGGAATTTCATGAAATCGTTTTAGGACAGGGTACCGTAACCTTGGCTATTTTGGAAGAAAGAATCGATAATTATATTGAAAAGACAAAGAATGGGTCATAATACATTTACCTGTATTGATGCACACACCTGTGGCAATCCGGTACGAGTGGTGGCGAAAGGTGGGCCTCAACTAGAGGGCCACAATATGAGCGAAAAGCGACAGCATTTCCTCAATGAATTCGATTGGGTGAGGAAGGGATTGATGTTTGAACCACGTGGCCATGATATGATGAGTGGTAGTATTTTCTATCCGCCTGCAAATCCAGCCAACGATTTCGGAATTCTTTTTATTGAGACCAGTGGCTGTTTGCCCATGTGCGGACATGGAACCATAGGATCAATCACTATTGGAATAGAGGAGGGGCTCATCATTCCCAAAAACCCAGGTAAAGTACGAATGGAAACTCCAGCAGGGGTAGTGCAGGTGGAATATCAGCAGACGGGTAACAAAGTAGATTGGGTAAAGCTAACCAATGTGAAATCGTATGTGGCCGCTACTGATTTGACCATAGAATGCCAAGAACTTGGAGAGCTGGTGTTTGACGTCTCTTATGGAGGCAATTTCTATGCAATTGTCGATCCTCAAAAAAATTTTTCAGGTATTCAAGATTTTAGCGCCAGTAAACTCATTCAATATAGTCAAGAGATAAGGGATAAGATCAACGAAAAATACCCAGATAAATTTATTCATCCAGAGGATGACACCATTCGCAGTGTAAGTCATATGTTATGGACAGGTGATACTATAGCAGCTGAAGCAACCGCCCGTAATGCGGTGTTTTATGGAGATAAGGCCATTGATCGTTCGCCCTGTGGAACGGGTACTTCGGCAAGATTGGCACAATGGCATGCCAAGGGTAAATTGAAAATGGGCGAAGAATTCATTCATGAAAGTTATATTGGCTCTCAATTCATAGGTAGGGTAGAGGAAGAGACCACTTTACAGGGTATTCCGGCTATTGTACCGAGTATTCAGGGATGGGCGAAAATCTATGGACACAATACGATAACAATAGATGACGATGATCCATATGCCCATGGATTCCAAGTCATTTAACACTCAACTTGTTTGATTGCACAATGGGAAAAAATATTGTTATTATTGGCGGGGGAATAGTGGGCCTATGTTCAGCATACTATTTAGAGAAAGAAGGGCATCAAGTTACGGTATTCGATAAATCGGATATTTCCAATGGTGCGTCATTCGTAAATGCCGGAATTCTTACGCCTAGTCATATTATTCCTTTGGCATCCCCTGGAATGATTGCCAAAGGCATAAAGTGGATGTTCCATGCTTCAAGTCCGTTCTATATAAAACCCCGTTTTGATTTGGATTTTTTGAGATGGGCCTGGTATTTCCATAGGTCATCAACCAAGGAGAATGTAGAAAAAGCCATTCCCGCAATCAAGGAGGTCAATCTTTTAAGTCGGGACTTGTTCGAGGATGTAAAGGCCTCCGGCGATTTGGGGGATTTTCAATTGGAAAGAAAGGGGTTGTTGATGCTGTATAAGACCGATGCTGCGGGAGAAGAGGAAATGGAGGTTGCCCAAAAAGCGAAGCAATTGGAATTGGAAGTTCAACTTTTGGACAAACAACAATTGGATACTATTGAACCCAATGTGGAAATCGCTGCCAAAGGAGCAATTCATTATCAATGTGATGGGCATGCCACGCCTACGGAATTTATGCCGAAGATGGTTAAATACTTGACCCAAAATGGTGTTAGTATTAAAACCAATGAAGAAGTTCTTGACATCAACGTTTCCAGCCAAAAAATCAATGAAATTGTAACCTCAAAAGGAGCATATAAAGCGGATGAGGTTGTTTTGGCCGCTGGATCTTGGAGCGGACTGCTTTCCAAAAAATTAAATATAAAGTTACCCATACAGGCAGGGAAAGGATATGCTATAAATGTACAAAGACCAACAGGAGTCAGTATTCCGGCTATTCTTTTAGAAGCAAAAGTCGCTGTAACTCCAATGCAGGGTTTTACACGTTTTGCCGGTACCATGGAATTTTCGGGAATCAATACCATAATCCAAAAAGAACGTGTAGAAACCATAGCCAAGGCTGCAAAAAGTTTTTATCCTGACATTGAGGTGAATTTTGAGGAAAAAGAAAATGCCCAGACGGGGATGAGGCCTGTTTCTCCAGATGGCTTACCGTATATTGGCCGATGTTCAACTATTGATAACCTCACCTTTGCTACGGGCCATGCCATGATGGGCTGGAGTCTGGGCCCTGCTACGGGTAAGTTGGTTTCTGAAGTTATTGATGGCAAAAAAACATCAATGGATATCACTCCTTTTGCTCCTGGAAGGACGTTTTAGACTGTAAGAAGAGGTATCTCATACTCATGGGGTTTCTCGTCGCTCATACTTCACTCCGTCGAAATGTCTAATAAACGACTTTCGGCGTATTGATTTAATGCACCTTCTTATTTTTTAATAGCACTCAAGTTAACACGAATGGTCGCCTACAATCTTCCAGGCTCCGTTGATACGTTTAAAGACAATCATAAACGTACCATTGGCGTCACCAACTTCCCGGGTCAAATGGTATTCCCCCATGACCCAATAGGCATCATCACTTATCCGCGAAATATTGGTGATTGAGAATACTAATTTTCCCGTATCGGCCTTAGTAGGGTACTTTTTTTCGTACCTATCCAGCATGGTCTGCCAGCCGTAGATAACACCGCCACTGCCAAAATAAGGAAGGGAATCCGATTGCACATAGCCTTGCATAAAACCCTCCAAGTCATTGTTTGACCAGGCTTCCTCCTGTACTTTGAGTATCTTTTTTATGGCCGTAATATCGTCTACCTCAGAAACCGATGGTTTGCAGGAAAAAAGACAGATTAAGACAACTAGCAGCATTGATATTCTCATCTCTATTTTATTTTTGCTTATAAGGTAAGATACTATAAACTAAAACAACATCATAATGAAAGAGATCATCAAAAAAAGGAGATTAGGATCGTCAGTATTTATTTGCCTAAGGGTTTTAGACCTGTCAGGTTTCGAAAACCTGACAGGTCTCCTCTGGGCAAAGTCAATTTTGATATAAAACAGGCCTTCGTATAAGCGCTTATTCCAATTCCGTATCTTACAATTAAAAGGCTTGTGCAACGGTTGCCCCTTTGGGCATATGCCTTTCATTAATAATGAGGGGACAAAATTTCAGTATTAAACACTTTGGAAAGATATTATGCCGTTTTTAAAAAATCTATGCTCAGAAATATAGTATAGCTTTTAAAAGCTATCAATAAAGTTGTCCATATACGAGACTCTATTCTCAATCCAGGATTTCAGGGCGCTCACACCTCTGTCGTTCGTCTGCCATTTATTAAAATCCCTAACTTTTGCTTCTTGAATAATCAAATCATATTCATCTATATAATTCATCAACTCTGAAAGGTGATTGTCCTTAAAAACTCCCCAATGTTGTTTGATCAATAATTCAATTTTAGGGTCAGACATTAGTCTTGAAAAGAACTGGGTACCTCTGGAGGAAGACGACCAAAATAAAGGTCTGTCAAAACTACTGAAATGCTGGAATGAACCTTCATATGCAAATCCCCAGTCAAAATCCCATATTGGTCCCATAGTAAATTTCCCTGTAGCTGTTTTATGGATATAAGTGCTTTTAGGGTGATTGATTTCCTCATTACCCGTAAGCATATAAACAATTAAATATTTGGCTATGGAAACATCATCTATGTAATCAAGATATTGATTATTTGGAAAATCATCATTGGCCACCAACGCTTCTAAATTTTCAAATTGACTTTTAATGGACGTCAATTTATCTGCATCCATTGTTTTCGGATATTTAACAGTCACAGGCAAATCATAAGTGTCTGATTTGAATTGCCATTCTTCATCAAAATTAGTATCCAAATTTAACAATATACCATCATCACCAACATCAACTCTATTAGTTTTCACCTCTACTTGCTCTGTTAACATATATAACCCAAGATATTCATTATTTATAGTTACTTCTACAGGTACAATTGTATTGGTAAAAGGCATTTCTAACAATTGCCCAATTTTCATCCCTACAGCGTTTATTAGATGAGTACCGTCAATATGATTGGCCAATAGCACCCAATCTTTTTCAGGCGCTAATCTCAAAATAGATTCCTCGCGGCTCAATTTTATTTTGTACGGTTTTTTGGGATAATGCCATGTAGAATTCCCTCTACCCCTTATTTTTGCATCGATAATTAATTCACTGGATTTAGATTGTCCAGAAACTGTCAAAACACCATCTACATAAACATCTTTAGAAACAATTGGAACACCTCCATTTGTATCAAAATTAATATGAGCTAAGTTTACGTCTTCTACCTTTGGCACTGGTACTACGACGGATTCATCTTTAGTGCAACTTTCAATACTTAAAAGGCCAATTATTAAGTAAAAATAAATGAATCTTGACTGCTTCAATAATTGGGGCATAGTTTATGAATATAGCTTTATAAGGTCAATGATAAAATTGGGTAATGGGGGGATTTTGGTGATTTTTTCAAAATATTTTTTAATTTATTGCTATAATCTAGTTAATTTAAATTGGATGTCCATAAGATTAGTAGCATTCAAGGTTCTAACACAACAAACGTTTTTTTTTAGGGGATCCAACTCACAAATTTCGGTTTAGAATCTATCATTTTTTAAGATTTTGTAACCTATAATTTTTAAAGGTCT
>JAGLKG010000557.1 GCA_023141835.1 Maribacter sp.
TTTTTAAAGTGTATGCCCATTGTGCAATTGCGTTAAGCCCTATGTTACTTTCCAGGGCGCTGGTGATCCACCAACCTATTCCAAGCTTATTTGCAATCGAGATCCATTCTTCACTGCCTTGGAATCCACCCACCAAGCTTGGTTTGAGTATGATATATTGAGGCCGTACTATCTGTAGTAATTCCTCCTTATCGGCTACTTCCAGAATACCAATCAATTCTTCGTCCAAGGCAATGGGTATTGGAGATATTTCACACAACTCCTTCATTTTTGGAATATTACCTTGTTTTATGGGTTGCTCGATAGAGTGAATATCAAAATTTGATAAGACTTGAAGTTTCCCAGCTGCATTCTCCGGCTCAAAAGCCCCATTGGCATCTACCCGCAGCTCTATTTCATCCTTTGAATATCTATTCCGAATAGATTCCAGGAGTGAGATCTCTGATTGAAAATCAATGGCCCCAATTTTCATTTTAAGGCAATTGAAGCCCTCTTTCAACTTTGCCTGAATCTGATCGAGCATAAAATCTTGATTACCCATCCAAATAAGTCCATTTATTGGAATATAATCTTTACCGTCAGTAAAAGCAGAAGGAAACATTACAAAAGGGTCCTCTGATGTGACAGATAAAAAAGCCTGTTCTATCCCAAATTGAATACTAGGAAATGACCTAAGCTCATTTAACAATCGCTGTTTTCCCATTTCGATATTATCACAGACCCAACGTAACTTTTGTCCATATTCAGGAATGTCATCATAACTCAATCCTTTAAATAGTCCACATTCACCAATCCCAAATTTCCCATCATTTTCAAGAATCAGAAACCATGTTTCCTTTTGAGTGAGTATTCCCCTGGAGGTTCCGCTGGGTCTTTTAAAATCAAGAATGTATTTTTTTACTGTGGCTTTCATTGGTTGCTGCCAAATTTAACTATATTTTGCGTTTAAAAGCCAAAGAAATGCAACGTATAAACGGTAAAGTAATTTGGATTACCGGTGCCTCATCAGGAATTGGCGAAGCACTTACTTATGCCTTGGACAAGAAAGACTGTAAACTGATCATATCTGCAAGGGATGAGGCTGCTCTAGAGCGGGTAAAAAGCAATTGTCAAGACAGCGATACTATTAAAATACTACCAATGGACCTTGCGAATTTTGATGAAATGCCAGGGAAAGTTGAACAAGCACTCTCTCATTTTCAAAAAGTGGATATTCTAGTCAATAATGCTGGAATAAGTCAGCGTTCCCTGATTTTGGATACCGACTTTGAGGTATACAAGCGGTTAATGGATATCAATTATCTTGGAACAGTGGCATTGACCAAAGCACTTCTTCCCTATTTTGTCAAAAACAATGCAGGACACTATGTCACTGTTACAAGTTTGATGGGGAAATTTGGATCGCCCTACCGATCGGGGTATTGTGGGGCCAAGCATGCGCTGCATGGCTTTTTTGATGTTTTAAGAATGGAACATGGCAAAAACAGGATTGATGTCACCCTTATTTGCCCTGGATTCGTGAGTACCAACTTGGCCAAAAATGCTTTGATAGAAGACGGCAGTCCCCAGAATACAAATGATGTAGCTACTAAAAATGGATTACCCGCAGAAGTCTTTGCACAAAAAATGATACGGGCAATTGAAAGCAAACACTATGAGGCCTATATTGGTCGGGGAGAGACAATAGGGGTTTATTTAAAACGCTTTTTTCCCAAACTCCTCCATAAGGTTGTATTAAAAAGTCAGGTTAGATAGTCATAGAGGCACCTATTTCAAGCAAATGCAATTTCTTTCCGGCTTCATCAAATTTCTTAATGGCCTGGTCATGATCGATTTCAATATATCCAAAAGTATCGTAATGATACCCCAAAATTGTATTGCAAACGATGAAATCGGCCGCGACAACAGCATCGTCGATTCCCATCGTAAAATTATCGCCAATAGGCAAAATGGCTAAATCCAGCTTAGTGGCCATGGGAATTAATTTCATGTCCATGGTCAAAGCGGTATCTCCTGCAATATAAATGTGCTTACCTTCAGAAGAAAGAACAAACCCTCCTGGTTCACCTCCATAGGTTCCATCGGCGAAAGAAGAGGTATGAATGGCATTCACATATTTCAAGTTTCCGAAATTGAATTTCCAATTACCACCATGGTTCATGGGGTGTGCTTTTAACCCCTTTCCTTGATAATAGGTTGCAATCTCATAATTACTTACCACAACAGCACCAGAGCTTTTTGCAATAGCCTCGACATCCAACGTATGGTCTTGGTGTGCATGGGTCACCAGAATGTAATCAGGGTTTAAATTTTTAATGTTGATTTTACCGGATGCTTTTTCATTCGCTGAAATAAAGGGATCTACTAAAACCGTAGTGTTTTCGGTTTCAATCAAAAGCGAAGCGTGGCCAAGAAAAGTGATTTTCATTTTTGAAGTATTTAGAGCCTGTTTTGAAATATG
>JAGLKG010000558.1 GCA_023141835.1 Maribacter sp.
CTTCAAATTTATTTAAAATTGAACCAAAAACGAACTCCTTCAGATATTTTATCTACATTTAAATGGGTCTGTAACTGATTGGCCAAACGGTTCATAAGCCGCATCCCCATAGAAGATTGTGCACGTTCATCAGTGTCTTCAGGTAAACCTATACCATTATCGGTATATTCAAAAAAGCCTTCCTGGCCACTCTGTTTTCTAAGATGTATATAGATCTTGCCGTTTTCCTCATCATGAGGAAATGCATATTTAAAAGAATTCGATACCAATTCATTCAAAATTAACCCAAAAGGTATGGCGCGATCAATATCCAACTCAACACCCTCTGCGTCTATCGTAATATTTATGTTGTGTCCACCTTTTTTATATACAGATTGAACGCTATTGATCAAACTTTCAATGTACCCTTGCATTTCAATAACCGAAAGATCATCATTCTGATACAATTTTTGATGGATCAAGGCCATGGCCTTTACCCTACTCTTGCCTTCTTCCAAAGCCTCAATGGCTGCTTTGCTCCTAGTATTCTTGGTCTGGAGGCTCAGTAAGCTAGAAACCATTTGTAAGTTATTCTTGACCCTATGGTGAATTTCTTTCAAAAGTGAATCTTTTTCTATTAAGGAATTTTCAATAATATGTTTTTGTTCGGCAATCAGGCGTTGATTCTTAATACTTTTAAGGTAGGCATAAACCAAACCTGTGAAACCTAAAAGGGTAAACACCAAGGACATATATACAAAATTTATTTTCTCATCCTGTGCGGACATTTCCAATCTCTGCTGTTCCAGATTTTTCTTTTGTTCTTCGTTTTGTGCTTGTTTATTTTCTAAATCCCGCCCCATTACGGTTGCTAATTGCTGCGTTCTCAACTCAGATTTATTGACATCTATCGAGTCCCTTATTCTTGCGTTTCGCTTAAGATATAGAGCCGTGTTTTTATAATCACCTGTCTTATCATAAAACGTTGAAAGTAATCGGTTTCTTTTTAAGACATGCTCTGTTTTACTCGTGTTTAAATCAGAGCTCAGATATTCTACAGCCTTTTCATAGTTATCTATATGAAGATAACAGTTGGCAATTTCCAAAGTGTTTTCAACAATTTCGGAAGAGTACTTGCCCTTACTATTTTTGGCAATTGCCACTATACTAGATTCCAAATAGGGAATCGCCATTTTGTATTGCCCAAGTTTGGTGTAACATTTACCTATGTTACCTTTAATAATCCCCATAAGGTTTTTGGATTGGATCAGCTCTGTTTCCGTTTTGACCAAGGTTATATTATTGAGATAAACGTCCAAATGTCCCTTGGACTCTTTATATTTTTTTAGAGCAACTGCAGGAGAATTGTCCAACCGGAGATAATTGCCAATATTGTTATGATATAACGCCAGATTATAATGGTCATCATCAGCAAGAGTCTTTCTCACCTCAATGATATAGTCCTTCATTGCTTTATTATGCATTCCTAAATTCGAGTATATATCATAGAAAGTAATGTTCTCGGTTAGGTGCAATTCTTTCTTCTCATTTCGTATATCAATTTGCTCGGTGTAAAGGCCCAATTGTGAATATGTACTATCCATCAAACCCAGTATTTTGGACTGGAAGTCTAAATCGAACCTATCTTTTATGTTGTAAAGTTCTCGTGAAATAGCAAGGCTCCTATCATAGTCACCCAAATCGTAATACACCTGGGACTGCATAGTCATATAATGATGCATCGCAACCGAATCCCTTAATTTAATGGCTTCATTCAAGTATTTGTTTACAGAATCCAACCAATCGTAAGCGGAGTTCTCCCTATATCTATTCAGTGTATTGAAGAAGTATGAAAACCGATCTAATGATTTATCCTTGTTCTGAAAATTAAGATAGACATCATCTACCGATGGCACAGAATCCTGGGCTTTGATATTCCCTATAATGAGAAAGCAAAAGATGTAATAGACTAATGATTTGCCAAGCAGTTTTTTCATATATATTTAAAAACAAAACCAAACATACTCGTATTTGATGGTTTTGCTAAATTTTTGTTGTAAACCGAACCCTTTGATTCGTTCGCTTTTGATTTCTATTAAAGCACTTTTTTACAATTGTGATTGTTCCCGTACTTTCTTTTTTGCCCTTTTGTCTAAAAACTAATGTGTTTGTCAAGAGACAATCAAGGAAAAATTCCATAAAAACATAAAGAAAATAAGGGTAAAACAACCCGTATAATAAGGAAAGAAGTAGGTAAGCTTTGGGGTAACTATTGGTGTTTCAAAAGTAACATTTAGGAAAGCAGAGATTACAATATTGTTGTGTAACCCTCATATTTTGTTGTGAAATCAATACAAACACAATATGCGTGTATTTCAACGGCTTTTTCGTGCATTTCATGGAGTTTTTCAAAAAGGCAAAATGCGATAAATAAAATTCGACAAGAAAAATCACATTCATTGAAAATGTACCTAGCCAAAAGATACATTGTTGCACTACAATATTGGTATATCCAGTCACAATGGCCAGTGAATTAAAAGTTTTGAAAATAGAATGTTGTGAAGCATACAAAACTTGTGGTGAGTTATTTGCAATGTATTTTTCATACATAAAAAAAGGTGCATAAATGCACCTCTAATATCGCCTTCCCTAAATCTGGTTTCCTAAGAATTCATTGCGGATATAATAAACTCCTTGAAATCTTTTGAAATGGGAATTAAATTTTTGTTTATCATAATGTCTTTTGAATTAATGGCATCAATATGATCCACATTCACAATATATGACTTATGTGCCCTATAGAATTTATTTTGGGGCAATTTCTTTAAATAATCCTTTAAAGGTGAACGAACCAGGAACTTCTTGTCAACCGTGTTAACCTCCAAATAAACATTATCGGCCTTTATAAATTGAATATCACCAAATTGGATTCTATAGTACAAATGCTGTTTTTTAACAAAAATTGAATCCTTTAGCACTGAATTGGACATCGGAACATCCTCTTGTCTGTTAGACTCTCCTGACTTTGAAGCACTATACGTAAAGTTAGAAAGTGCAATTTCGATAGAGGTATATAAATCTTGTTGTTCAAATGGCTTAACCAGATATCCATTGGGTTTTACCGTCTTGGCATTTTCCACCGTAGCCCTATCGGAGTTCGAAGTCACAAATATAAAGGGGATGTCATAATTATCCCTGATATGCTTTCCTAGGTCAATGCCTGTTTTGTCCGAAGCTAAAATAATGTCAATCAAAACAAGATCAACCTGTTCTGATTCCAAAACTTTTACGGCTTGCTCATAAACGATTACATTATCAACAATCTCATAACCAATCTCTTCGAGCATGGATTGCATATCATCGGCGATAATTACATTATCCTCAACGATAAGTATTCTAATAGGTTGTTCCAAGGCGGTGGTAGTTTAGAGAGTTATACATCAAAATTACAAAAAAATATTATTACAGATATAAAAGAGCAGCGCCATCATAAAAATACTGATTGCCAATTTCTTTAGTTCTGGATCCAATTCTGACGGATTTTGTACCCGATATACTTTCTTTGCATGAATCAAAATTGGAATAAAAGCCAGTAGTGGCATAAATTGTATCAATGATTTAAAATTCATGATCATAAATAACAGCATACTGGAAAAACCAATAAAGAGGAGTCCCATATGGTATCTTATTCCACTTGAATATCCCATTTTAACTACCAATGTGTTTTTACCAGCATTTTTATCCGATTGGTAATCCCGTAAATTGTTCAAATTAAGAACCCCCGTACTTAATACGCCTAAAGATATAGCCGGTAAAAGTGCCATGGGGTCTATACTTTTAGTATAAAGAAACAAAGTGCCTAGAACAGCCAACAATCCGAAAAAAACAAAAACAAAAACATCACCCAAACCTCTATAGCCATAGGCTGATTCTCCTACGGTATACTTAATGGCCGCCCATATACTTAAACCGCCCAACATCATAAAAAGAAATATGTATTCTATACGTTCCATACCAAAAGACAAGTATACCAGGGAAATAACCAAAAGAATATTAATGATTATTGAAATGATAATGCCTCTTTTTAGTCCCTTCCGAGTGAGCAGACCACTTTGTAAGGCTCTTTGGGGCCCTATTCTCTCATCATTATCCGTACCCTTTACCCCATCTCCGTAATCGTTGGCGAAATTCGATGTAATCTGAAAACCAATAGCGGTTAATAGAGCCAGGACTAAAATGAAAATATGACTCCTACCGTAAAAATTGGCAAGTGCGGTGCCTACTAAAACACCGGATACCGAAAGTGGAAGTGTCCTTAATCTTGCAGCGTTGATCCAAGTAGATAATTTTGGCAATCTAGTAAGGGTCTTCTATTTGTAAACGCTTACCTTCCTTATAGGAAGCAACAAAGGCATCGTCGAATCCTAATTCAACCAATTGTTTCCGGAATAATTGGGCCTCTTGCAGAGTTTCAAAATTTCCTAGGGAATAGGAATAAAACGGATTTGTCTTTACAAAAAGTGTATTGGTCAAAGCTTCGGAAGCCAACGTTACATTGTTATCAACAAACGACTTTATTTGAACCGAATAGATTTTCTCTTTTTCTAAAAAATTCTTTGCCAGATAAAATTCCTTTACCAAGCTCAGTTCTTCATTTTGCTGCCTCAGGTTATCTATTCTGGCTTTGTGCGCCTCAAGACTATCGATTGAGACCAAAAGGTTATTTCTATTTTCAAACTCATTGGAACTGCTTAGGCCTGCTGTAAAAGAAGTTATAGCCAAAGCTCCAATTAAAAAAAGTCCGGTTATACCGGCCAAAAAATTCCGTTGTATCTTACTTTTTTTGAGTTCCCTGTTCTTGATTTTTATTTGATCCAAAAGACGCTCATTTATGATTTGCGCCTTATCTATATCCTTGTGCAATTCCAGTAAATCGCTTTCTTCAATAAACGGCATGTGTATTAGGTTTTAAGGGGGCCAATGGGCTAAAGTTAGCCAAAAATGATTAATGTCACCCTATATATCCGATTAAAGTGGTAAATTAAATATTTTCTGGATTTTGTGACTGCTGCCTATCTTGTTTCCTAGCTATAAATTTGATTTACATATATTTATGAAACTCGTATTACATACGTTCAATGCCCGATCAAATGAATTCCGTCATTTTTTATTTCAATCTTTC
>JAGLKG010000559.1 GCA_023141835.1 Maribacter sp.
TAAGGAATATTCCAATTTTTCGGCAACACGAAAAAATATGCGTCTTATATATGATTCTCAGAACGCTACCGAGTTGGAAGAGGTCGTTGTGACAAAAATAATTCCGAAAAAGATAGAGCCCTCAAGGCCTTCCTCCCTTGGGCAAACCCCGGATGCCACTTTGTACACAAAAGACACACGTGAAACAGGCCTAGCACTATTATATTATATCAGGAGGTTTGCAAGTGTAATGGTCTATGGGTCCTTTCCTAATTTTAAGGTGAGCATACGCGGCGGTGGCACTCCGTTATGGGTACTTAACGGTGTTCCTCTCAGCAAAGGGGGCCCACAAGGTATTGGTATTGAAGCAAGTCTAATTCCAGCAGCCGTGCCACCCCAGATCGCCACGATGGACATCTCCAATGTGGAAAGGGTAGAGCTTCTGAAAGGGCCTGCTGCTGCCATTTGGGGTTCAAGGGGTGCCAACGGTGTCTTCCTTGTATATACCAAATTAGGTGGCGGAAGTAAACTTAAACTCTCCCCCGAATTTGACATTGCGGGGCATGCGGCAGATCGCGAGTTTTATTCCCCTAATTATAGTGTAAAATTGGACAGACACAGTTTACCGGACTATCGTGCCACTCTTTATTGGAACCCTTCCTTTAGGACAGATAACAATGGGAATGCGAGGCTCTTATTCTATAATTCAGACAATGCTGAACAGATACAAGTGGCTATTGAAGGCCTATCTGCCCAAGGTACACCGGGAGCTTATCTAAAGACTTTTGGTGAAAAAGAGGGGAAGCTATGAAACCCATTTAACCATCTTATCAAAACCATAATATGAGTTTCTCCATACCAAAAAACCTTGTTGTTCTTCTGCTATTAAATGCGTTGTTTCTATCAACCTTATGCGCCCAGCAAGATTTTATAAGAGGCAAATTGTTGGATGCCAAAACACAAGAGCCTATAGTCTTTGCCAGTATTCGAATAAAGGATAGGGCATTGGGTGTTATTTCCAATGTAGATGGTAGTTTTAAAATTCCTTTAAAGTATAAAGAGTACGGTGATATTATCGAAATATCTTCTATGGGGTATCGGACAAAAGAAATTTTGATTCAAGATTTTTTGGTCTACGAGTTGAACAATGTCAGACTGCAACCAGCGACAATAGAATTGGAAGAAGCTGTAATAACTGCCAAAAAGAAAAAGAAATTTACGGCAAGACAAATAGTACGTAGGGCCATAAGGTCAATACCTGAAAATTACCCGGTTGAACCTTTTTCTACTGTAGGTTATTATCGTGATTACCAATTAGACGGTTTGCAATATGTAAACCTCAATGAGGCTATATTAGAAGTGTTTGATGAAGGTTTTGATGCTATGGATTCCGTGACCACCAAAGTTAAAATTTTCGACTATCTAGAGAATACTGATTTTAAGCGAGATACTCTGGCCTTACAGTCGTACAACTATCAATTTAAAGAAGGTCGCAAGGTTATCGATAAAGCTTTTTTATCGTCTTATGGCGGTAATGAATTTACTATTTTAAGGGTGCACGATGCTCTGCGTAATTATGAGGTCCGTTCTTACTCTTTCGTACATCGCCTTAAATCTGACCTACTTTTTGAACACAAGTTCAAAAAAGAGTTCGATACTTATTTAGATGACGAACCCCTTTACACTATTAGGTTCGAAAAACTACTTTTGAACTTTAGTGCACATGGCACAATGTACATTTCAAAAAGAAATTTTGCCATCCATAAGATGGAGTATACTTTATACGACCTCACAAAAAAATTACCAAATGGAATTATGAACAACCATAAAACAGATAACCAATTGATTTTTGAAATCACCACGGAATATCGCCCTGAAAATGACAAGATGTACCTCAATTATATCTCTTTTCATAATACTTTTCGACTTTGGGATCCACCACCATTCTTTCTGGAAACCACAACTGTTAAAATTGAGGAGAATCTTTTTAAAACGTATTATAGTCTAACGCCCGATTTACAAGCTGCTTTGAACAAGGATAACTATATCCTGAAATACAAGGGAAAAAAAATAGATTTAAAAAAAATCGTACTTGATGTTAATGATGAAAACAGAAAAACTGTGATTTTATACCCCCAGATGAACCCCAATAAGGCAGAAGAAATGTTCAGGTCACTTGAGGCGGTTGACCGTACAAGGCCTGTCGACTCTTTATTGTTCAGCGTGAAAGTATCCAATATAAGAGATGAGAAAGGTAATTTAATCAACGAATGGATCCCTAGAGACTACAATCAATTTCGAGA
>JAGLKG010000056.1 GCA_023141835.1 Maribacter sp.
TCACCCAATTTTTCCTTGAATAAAAAACCGTTGGTATATATTCTATGGTCCAAAGGAATGGTTTCCACAGATATCTTTTCATCGTCAAATATATTCTGGCTTTCCTTTGATGTAAGTTCATGGAACCGGAGCGGGTAATTCGTCCAGGAATCGCCCAACTTCAAAAATAGGGTTATGACCTCTTTAATCCCTTTCGGGCCATAAATATGCAATTCCTTATCTCTACCAAGGAGGCGAAATGTAGATATTAGCCCTGGCAGACCAAAAAAATGATCCCCATGCAAATGCGAAATAAAAATATGGTTGATCCTAGAAAACTTGATTTTATTTTTGCGAAGCTGCACTTGTGTTCCCTCTCCACAATCTATTAGGAACAAATGGTTCTTAATTTCCAAAACCTGAGAGGAAGGATTGGTCAATGTTCTCGGCGTTGCCGCATAGCAACCTAAAATATGCAACCTCATGGAATTAAAAAATTGAAAATTGAAAATAAACAATCATAGGCTAACTTCTGCGCTTTGCGGATTTTACAATTGAAGCCAATAACTTAATGATATAGGTTATTTTTATCATGGACTTCACTATATCTTCGGTCTTCGAAATAATCAGACTCATACAATATATCCAACCAATATCTAGTTTCATTGGCTTCCGTTTTCCTTTTCAATTTAGAATTTTAAATTCTTAAAGGTCCAAATCCCTTTCTATTTCCTCCATTTCAATAACATCCTTCGCTTCCTGGATTGTGGGAACCACACAGATTTCCTCAGGCACTTCATCAAAAGATACCTTATTGGTAACCAAAACAAAGGATTTTCTTGTTCCTCTATGATCATTGGATATTTGTAGAAACTCTAAAACATCGCTAGCTGTAAGTTTTGAAAATGAAAAAAGGTTAACGATTATATTGTCATTTTTGACCTTGGAATAGGCATTTTCTAAATTTTCAATGAATTTTTTAAGGGAAATATCTTCTTGAAAAATAATTGTTGTTGTTCCTTCCTGATCGAGAATCATAAAATACTATTTTATTTTTGAGGCCAATAAGTAAATTACGGCCATACGTATGGCAACTCCATTTTCAACCTGCCCCAATATAATGGACTGCTTTGAATCTGCCACATCACTTGTTATCTCAACGCCCCTATTTATGGGTCCTGGGTGCATTATAACCACTTCTTTATCCAAAGAATCCAGAAGTGCTTTATTTACACCAAACTGCTGTGTATATTCCCGTGTCGTTGGAAAATAACTGATATCAAGTCGTTCGTTCTGTATTCGCAGCATATTGGCCACATCGCACCAAACCAAAGCCTTGCGCAAATTGGTTTCCACTTCTACTCCTAAAGATTCAATATGTTTTGGCATTAGCG
The DNA here is from genome assembly GCA_023141835.1 of Maribacter sp. Classification (GTDB taxonomy): domain Bacteria; phylum Bacteroidota; class Bacteroidia; order Flavobacteriales; family Flavobacteriaceae; genus Maribacter_A. The sequence continues at coordinate 1,374 of JAGLKG010000056.1, forward strand.
TCTTAGGCCCGCATACTTTTACCTGGGCACCCTGTAATTTTAAGGCAAAAATATTGGACAGGGCCACTCTGGAATGTAGAATATCGCCCACAATCACCACTTTTTTACCGGCAACATCCCCCAACCTTTCACGTATGGAATATGAGTCGAGCAACGCCTGTGTAGGATGTTCATGAGCTCCATCACCAGCGTTTACTATTGAAGCGTTCACGTGTTTCGACAAGAATATGCCTGCGCCAGGATTTGGGTGGCGCATGACCACCATATCAACCTTCATCGAAAGAATATTGTTAACAGTATCTATAAGGGTCTCCCCTTTATTTACGGAAGACTGTCCGGCAGAAAAGTTAATTACATCTGCAGATAGTCTTTTTTCAGCCAATTCAAATGACAATTTTGTCCGTGTACTATTCTCGAAAAAGATATTCGCTATGGTAATGTCTCGTAGGGATGGTACTTTTTTAATGGAACGATTGATTACCTCCTTGAAATGGTCGGCAGTTTCAAAAATGAGCTGTATATCTTTTTCCTTAAGATATTTTATCCCCAATAAGTGCTTTACACTCAGTTCGCTCATTTTTTACTTATTTATCAAATAGATTACATCCTCGCCATCATTTTCCTCCCACATCACCTTTACCTTTTCCTCATTTATGGCATCAACCTGTCTGCCTCTATAATTAGGCTGAATGGGCAGATGCCTACTAAAACGTCTATCGATCAAGGTTAATAATTCTATTTCGGAAGGTCTGCCAAATGACTGTATAGCCGTCAATGCCGCTCTAATACTCCGTCCTGTATAAAGTACGTCATCAATTAAAACCACTTTTTTATCCTCAACCAAAAAATCAATCTTTGTTTGGGTGGCTTCAAGTGTTTTGTCGCCTCTTCTAAAATCATCCCTATAAAATGTAATGTCCAAGAAACCAACATCAATATGCTTCACTCCATATTCTTCCTGAAGAATTCTAGTAAGCCGGTCTGCGACAAAAGTTCCCCTAGGTTGAATTCCAATTAGAACAGTCTCTGAAAAATCGAGATGATTTTCAAGAAGTTGGCAAGCCAATCGATGAAGGATGATGTTTATTTCTTTTGAGGAGAGTAGTACTTTTTGACTCATATTAGGTCATCAACACTTTTGTATTGCAAAAATAAGGAATTCCCTTTAAAGTATGAATACATCGGAAGAGAAGATACGGATTGCTTTTATTATTATTTGTAAAATCTGCAAAGCGTTACTTTTTGGCCACATTCAAACAGTATCGCACAAGGTGGGGTAGCGAAACTACTAAAAAGGACCACAAATGGGACACTCAAGCAAAAAGTTATTCACTTTGGAAGAACTGTCCTATGAAGCTGCCATTTTATGGGACAATAACTTTTTATATCTGAATTGGTTCTAAAGTATAAAGTGTTTGACGTCAGCAAAAAGTAAACTCTTCTGGGTTAAATTATAAGAGAGTATTTAAAATCCATATAAACACTTATATTTATACAACGACAAAGAAGAATTCTTCTTTAAAAGAGCTTGTGGAAGAACTTTCACTGGAGGTGAGGAAATTGAAAAGAAACAAATTAGTTATGCTTGGTTGTCCTCACCACTAGAAATATTGGGACTAAATGAATGTAAGTGCAATTTTCGATTTTTTATTGCTTGCAGGAGCTTTTCATGGTTTTTTATTCATAGGGGGCACTTTTTTATTAAGGAAGAAAATTGAGAAGCCGGTACTTTTTCTCAATCTATTTGTTTTATTTCTTTCCCTGAATAATTTACAATCTTGGTTAATAGATAAGAAGATGGTCTTTATTGGCCATTTTATGCAGCATTTCCCCATACCATGGAATATTTTGATAGCCCCCATGTTCTACGCCTTTTTAGTTTTTTATCTGGGAATAGAAAAAAAGCGATGGCCCTTTCTAAAATTCTCTATTGTGTTTTTTATTATGGCCCTATTGGTTCGAACATCAATTATATGGGGTGTCTTTGATCAAAAATTGGATATTCAGAGTATTAAAAGCTATAATAATTTTGAAGATTTCCTCGCACTGTCATATTCGTTTTTTTTATTTGTGAAATCAATAAGACTAGTTTACAATCACAAACAATTATATCCGAATGTTTTAAAATTTGATAACCTAAAATGGATTAGACGATTTTTGCAATTGGGAGGGATTGTATTTGTATTTTGGACCACTGCCGTCCTTTTCAATACATTTTCATCGGTTTTTGAACCTCCATATACATACTACCCTTTACGACTTTCCTCTTCTATTTTGATTTATTGGGTCGGCTATCAAGGATTTTTCAGATATGTGACACTTAAGGATAGGATCGAACTTCGCGCCAATCTTAAAAAATCCAGAACACATAAACGGTTTGAGGATTTGGGCATCAATTTGGAAAAGAACACCAATAGATCAAAAGAAACCTTTGAGCGTGTTAATGAATATGTAACCGCAAATAAAAGATACTTAGACCCACAGATGAGTCTTGATAGGTTGGGTGATGAAGTTCAAATAGGGATTAGTAGTCTTTCAAAATTGGTAAATGATAATTTTGAAGGAAATTTCCCTGATTATATCAATCGATTTAGGGTTGATGAGGCAAAAAATATTCTTTTGAATCCAGAATTTGACAACTACACTATCGTTGCTATTGGGCTGGAGTGCGGATTTAACTCTAAATCTTCATTTTATACCGCATTCGGCAAATTGACCGGAAAATCCCCTTCATTATATAGGAAAGAGGCAAATT
>JAGLKG010000560.1 GCA_023141835.1 Maribacter sp.
AGTTTTTCCACTACGTTCAATTTGTCGCCAGGAAGCATTCCAGCTTTGAAATCGGTTAAATTCAATGTATTAGCAACGGCCTTTGCAGTATTATGATTATCGCCGGTAAGCATAATAACATCAATACCCATATCTTGTAAGACCTTGATTGCTTTTTTACTAGTTTCCTTGATTTTGTCTCCGATGGCCACATAGCCCACCACTTCCTTATCTATAGAAAGATAAGAAACTGTTTTCCCTTGCTCTTGATAAGATTGTGCTTTTTGTCTCAAGTCTTTTGGTAAGATTGCCCCAGCATGTTCTATCATTTTATCGTTGCCAAGGGAAACCATTTTTTGATTCACATTTCCCTCAACACCCTTACCTGTCACTGCATTAAAGTTGTCAGATTCTAAAAGCTCTACTCCTTTTTCCTTTCCGTATTTGACTGTAGCCTCCGCTAAAGGATGTTCGCTTAATTGGTTTAACGATATGATATATTGGAGTACTTCCTTTTCTGAAAAAGTATTGCCTTGTGCACCTATGGTTTCTACCGTAGGTTTCCCTTCTGTTATAGTTCCGGTCTTATCTACAATAAGCGTGTCCACTTTATTCATTTTCTCCAATGCCTCGGCATTTTTAATGAGCACTCCACTCTGTGCACCTTTCCCAACACCTACCATGACTGACATGGGTGTTGCAAGACCTAATGCACAGGGACAGGCAATGATCAATACCGCAATGGCATTGATCAAGGCGTATACATAAGCTGGTTCTGGTCCCCACACGGCCCAAACTACAAAAGTGATGATTGCAATAATAACAACAACAGGAACAAAATACCCTGATACCCTATCGGCTAGTTTTTGGATGGGAGCTTTGCTTCGGCTAGCCTCATTGACCATATGAATAATTTGGGAAAGTAAAGTATCTGCACCAATTTTTTCGGCCTTCATCAGAAATGATTGGTTTCCGTTAATAGTACCACTACTTACCTTATCTCCCTCCAATTTAATTGCCGGTATTGGTTCGCCTGTAATCATAGATTCATTTACTGTGGTATGCCCTTCCGTTAAGGAACCATCCACAGGAATTTTATCTCCCGGCTTCACCCGAAGGATATCACCCAATACAATCTCATCAATACTAATTTCCTCCTCAATAATACCCTTAACCCTAATCGCTTTGTTGGGTGCCAATTTCAATAACTCCTTCACAGCCGCATTTGTCCTACTGTGAGCTCGAGCTTCAAGTAACTGTCCTAATAAAACCAGTGTTAGAATAACAGTAGCAGCTTCAAAATAGACATGTACGCTTCCCGATTCCGATTTAAACTGCGAGGGGAAAAAGTCTGGAAAAAACATTCCGAATGTGCTGAACAACCAAGCTACACCAGCACCTATGCCGATAAGGGTAAACATATTTAGGTTCCAGGTTTTAATGCTGCGGTAGGCCCGTTCGAAGAACATCCAGGTTGCGTAAAATACGACAGGAATAGACAGACCAAATTGAATCCAGTTCCACTTTTTATGTTCTATGAGTTCATATAATGGAGTGTTGGCCAACATTTCAGACATGGCTATTAAAAAGATAGGTAGCGTAAACGCAACTGCTATCCAAAATTTCTTCAGTAGTTTTTTATAATTCTGTTCTTCGGCTGATACATCGGCCTGAATCGGCACTAGATCCATCCCGCAAATGGGACATGCTCCCGGTCCATCTTCAACGATTTCTGGATGCATAGGGCAGGAGTACTGTGTTTCCAAAGAGGCAGACAAACTCATTTCTTCTACCAAATCCATACCACAGACAGGGCAATCGCCAAGCTTATTATAAATCTTGTCGCCTTCACAATGCATTGGACAATAAAACGTTCCCGTTCCTTTACCTTTCTGTTTTTCTACTTTCATTTCTAAAGGATGGTCGTGTTCCCCAGGCACACAGATTTTATACCGCCCCCCATCTTTTTGTAGCGCTTCCTGAAATTTTTCTACGGGAATATCGGATTTCATTTCAATACTGGCCTCAGTTTTTTCTAAATTGACCGAAACCATGATCACACCTTCTACTTTTGAAAGTACTTCCTCGACATGATTTCGACAACCATTACAGGTCATTCCGTGTATGCGAAAGGTGTGTTTCATCTATTTATTTTTCAATGGTTTCTGTTACTTTACCACATTTTAACATTTTTTCTCCATAATAAGGGTTTTTAATTTCTGAAACGTCAGATAGCCAATAACCACCCTTATTGTTGAAGGCCATTGGGCAGAATTGTTTGTATATGGCACCCTCCGTAATTGACTCTTTGAACAGAGGTTCTACCTTTTGGGTGAATTGGGAAAATAGCTCGCGCTGTTTTTCTATATCATCAGTTTTGGCCATGGCAAGAGCCATCGACTTAATTTCTGGGCTACCTTCAGAAAGACCTTCAACCAGGTTTTCTGATGCCTTTACCGCTTCTGATGCATCTGAATTTGTTAAAGCACTTCGTATTTGCTGATAATTATGAAATATTTTACCGGTCATTTCATCTGAAAAAGAAGCATCTGCTATTAGTGTTGGTTGTTTCTCTTCCTCTTGAATTTTGGTAATAGCTTTTGCTTCTGCATTTTGATTCTTCTTCTCTCCGCAGGAGGTTAATGCCATTGATGCAATTGCAATAATTACAACGTATCTGTTATGTTTCATCATTTTTACTGTTTTAAGGTTCATATTCGTGCGATTTACTGTTTTAAGATTTTTATTGTTTTGATAAATAATTGATAATTGCCATCTGGGAGTAATAATTTTTAACGGCCTCTATTTGATTGATTTGAAATTTTAATTGCAATTCCTGAATATCGAGCACATCATTGAAATCGATAGTTCCTGTCTCGTAATTTTTGATAAGTATTTCTTCAGCGCTTTTGGCTTGTTTCAAATTTTTCACTTGTGTTCTGTATTTGATATTGGCCGCTTCTCGGGAATTAATTGCTCTGTTTAAAAGGGTTTTCAATATATTTTTTCGATTCGTTTTCTGCGCATTAATTTCTTCTTGCCTCAATTTATTCTGTACGGTTTGAGATTTGTATTTGTTATTGAAAATGGGAATGGACAAGGAAACCATGGGCATTAGAATATCCTTCCCATTATCGCTAAAATCAATACCTGCCCTATTGGCAATGGGAATATAATCTAACCCAAAACCAAGATTGGGGTTGGCTTCCTTTTGATTCAAAATCTCTGATTGTTCTACGGATTCATATAACCTATCATATTTTTCCAATTCTGGATGTAGCTGTAATTTAGTGGTTACTTCCTCAAAATCATCCATTATCAATAAACTGTCAATGATCTCGACTACAATACTATCCTCTCGGTTCAATACGTTGTTGAAGGCACTTTGCTCCGATAAAAACACTCGTGTCAGCACTTCTTTTCGTTCTCGTAATTCATTCTGTCGGATTTGCAAACGAAGTACATCAACCGCAGATGCATTCCCTACTTCAACTGAGGTCAGGGCCAGCTTTTCATAGGTTTCCAAAAGCAGGATGTTTTCTTGCAGAACCTCTTGTTTTTCTTTAATAGCGTAAAGTGTGTAATACGATTGCGATACAGAAA